>DBGBJN010000168.1:0-1953 GCA_048449885.1 Collinsella sp. | reverse complement strand
CGCGCGGTGCGTCCCGACTCCAGGGGGAGCAAATGGCTCGCCGTGCTCGGCATCCTCGTCAACATTGGCCTGGCCGGCTACGAGATCGTTTCGTCCCTGCGGGTTGGCGGCAAACTCATCGCGGTTCAGTTGGTGCTGACGTTTGTGCTGGTCATCGCCGCTAACCTTGTCGTCTATCGCCTCACGCGCACGACCGAGCCCGACGAGCTCACGCGCTGGGCGTTGATGGTGCTTGTCGTGTGGGTCGCTCAGGCCATCATCCTCAACGTGATTGTCAAGCCGCTGTGGTCGCGCCCACGCATGCGCGTGATCGAGGTGACGCAGGGACTCGAGTTTCGGCCGTGGTGGGTGATCGGCAACCCCGACAAGTGGGCCTATATTGCCGCCGGTGTAGCCAAGGACGGCTTTAAGTCGTTTGCGAGCGGACACACGGCGCACGCGGCAATCGGCCTCATGCTCGCCGGGCTTCCCGCAGCGGCTTTTAAGGAAAAACCGTCGCGCCGTCGTGTGGTCTTTTGGACGGCGGCTGTGGTCGCGGCGCTCGTCGCGTTTGGCCGCATCGTGATCGGAGCGCACTTTTTGAGTGACGTGAGCTGCGGTTTTGCTCTGGTACTGGCACTTGAGTGCCTTGCCGCGCGCATTGCCTATCCCAGCGGCGTACAATAGCTCCGTTTGAATCATCTGGCCGATACCCGGTAAGAGAGGATTGCCATGCTCGCGTTCAACAACGACTATTCCCACGGCGCACACCCAGCGGTGCTGCAGGCGCTCGTCGACACCAATATGGAGCCGCAGCCCGGCTACGGTACCGATGCACATACCGAGCGTGCCAAGCAACTTATTCGCGAGGCCTGCCAGGCGCCTGACGCCGACGTGTTTTTCCTGGTGGGCGGCACGCAGGCTAACGCGACGGTGATCGACATGCTGCTTGCGCCGTACGAGGGCGTCGTTGCTGCCGAGACTGGCCACGTTGCCTGCCACGAGGCGGGCGCCATCGAGTTTGGCGGCCACAAGGTGCTCACCATCCCCGGCTACGAGGGCAAGATGCACGCCGAGGACCTCGAGAACTATATCCAGGTGTTCTACGAAAACGAGAGCTACGAGCACACGGTGTTCCCGGGTGCCGTGTACGTGAGCCTATCGACCGAGTACGGCACGCTGTACTCCAAGGCCGAGCTCGCGGCGATTCACGCAGTGTGCCAGAAGCGCGAGATTCCGCTGTTTGTGGATGGCGCCCGCCTGGCCTATGCGCTGGCGGCCGATGAGTGCGACATTACCCTGCCCGAGCTGGCGCAGCTGTGCGACGTGTTCTACATCGGCGGCACCAAGTGCGGCGCGCTCTGCGGCGAGGCTGTGGTGTTCTGCGGCATGCGCGCCCCGGCGCATCCCATTCCGCGTATTAAGCAGCACGGCGCGCTGTTGGCCAAGGGCCGCCTGACGGGCGTGCAGTTTGAGGCGCTCTTTACCGACGGCCTGTATTTTGAGATTGGCCGTCAGGCGATTGAGACCGCTCAGGCGCTGCGTCGCGTGCTGCACGAGCGCGGCTACCAGTTCTTCTTGGAGACGCCCACAAACCAGCAGTTCGTGATTCTGCCCAACGAGGACATGGCCCGCATTCGCGAGCATGCGGCGATCGAGTACTGGGAAAAGTACGACGATACCCACACGGTGGTGCGCTTTTGCACCAGCTGGGCCACGACGCAGGAGGACATCGACGCGCTGGCGGCTGTCCTGTAAGTTGACATGATGACGGGGGCCGCCTTGCGCTTGGGTTTGGCGCAAGGCGGCCTTTGTTTTTGAGGGAGAAGGGTTGTATGACCGAGATGTCCGAGCCGACGATTCGCCTGGCGACGCCCGATGATGCGCCGGCGTTGCTTGCCATCTATGAGCCGTATGTGCGCCAGACGGCGATTACCTGCGAATACGAGGTGCCGAGCGTTGAGGAGTTCGCCG
>DBGBJN010000167.1:0-2491 GCA_048449885.1 Collinsella sp. | reverse complement strand
GCGTCTCGATGGGTTTAAAACCAAACGGCTCGAACACGCCGGCCGCAATCTGCTGCATCTTTTGCCAGGCGCGCATCTCGGCGCCGATAAGGTCGCGGGTTCCCTCCGCCTTCTGTGCCTGCATGGGCAAACACCTTTCTTTTGTATCGCGTCATAGGTAGTGGACATTATACGGCACAAAGCAGCAACGCGGCGGCGCGCCTGACCGAACGAGGGTATGGGGACTCGTTCGGCCAGATGCGCCGCCGCTGTTTGTGATTCGTTTTCCTTCGCCTCTTTCGAATCACGTGATCTGTTGGGGACGGAGGAAAACGGATCATCTCGTAGGCCCGTGGCCGCCTTGGAAACCGAATGATGGTACGAGCATCCATTCGGCTTCCAGGGCAGCCACGGACAGAACGGAGCGAACGGAAAAGAGCGACGAACGTCTACTCCCCCGCCACGCTCGCGCGCAGCTTGGCGGCGATGGGCTCGGATGCCAGCAGGAACACGAGCATGACCACGGAGCACGCCAGGCACACAATCCAGGCGCTCGCAAAGGAGCCCGTGGCATCGAACAGCACGCCCGAGACGATGGCGCCCACGGTGCCCAAGATTGCCTTGAAAGACAAGGGCATAGGCCTTATGGCCATGCCCGCAGGCTTGAAAGACAAGGTTGGGCGCTACCGGTGGTCGGCGATATAGCCCAAAGCGACTGCCGCATAAGCCGCGGCGCCGAGCGGCAGCTCGGCATCGCTAAAGCGTGCCTTGGGATGGTGCTGAGCAAAATGCTCGTCCGTATCAGTCGCGGCAGCGCCCACGGTAAAGTACGCACTCGGGATCTCGCTCGAGATCAACGCGAAGTCCTCGCTCGCCATGGCGTGGAACAGTGGCAGGAAGGCGGACTTGGGCAGCACCGCGCCCACGTAGCCAAGCGACGCCTGCGTCATATCGTCATCGAGCACGAGCGGGGGAACATCCGAGAGCGTCTCGATAGTCGCCGGCGTACGATAGGTCGTGGCAACACCTTTGACGACCTCCGCGATGCGGGTCTTGAGGTGCTCCATGAGCTCGACGTCGAAGCCACGCAGCGTTCCCTCGAGCACACAAGTGTCGGGGATGACATTTGCGGCCTGACCGCCGGCGAACTTACCGATAGTCAGTGCGACCTCCTTGGCCGCCGGCACCTCGCGGGAGATGAGCTCCTGAAGCGCCAGGTGCACATGGACGCCGGCCGTGATGGGGTCGATGCAGATCTCGGGGCTCGAGCCATGGCCGCCCTTGCCCTGCAGCGTAATGCGAAAACCGTACACGCCCGAGAGCGCCGGGCTGCCGTAGAGCACCAGGCCAAGCGGCGACTGGCTATTGACATGCATGGCAAAGGCAGCCTGGGGACGCGGGTTCTGCAACAGACCGTCGGCGATGGCGGCGCGGGCACCCTCAAAGGTTTCCTCGCCCGGCTGGAACAGCAGTTTGACGGTGGCATTGGCGTCGACAAGCTCGGCCTCGCGGGCCTTGAGCAGGCGCGCCGCACCAAGCAGCGCCGTCGCGTGCATATCGTGTCCGCATGCATGCATGCAGCCGTTCGTAGAGGCGAAAGGCTCGCCGGATTCTTCGGCAACGGGCAAGGCATCCATGTCGCCACGCAGCATGATGACCGTACCGGCCTGTTCGTCCGTGCAGACGCCATTGCCCTGGGCCGCGGCGGCACCGACGCCGACAAGGCCCACAACACAGGAACCATCGACGAGCGTGGCAAATGGGATGTCCATCTCGGTCAGGCGCGCTTGAATATACGCAGAGGTCTGCGGGAGGCTATTACCCAGCTCGGGCATCTGGTGTAAATCGTGTCGCCACGCAGCGAGCTCGTCTGCAAAAGCCTGAGCTTCTGCGACAAGACCGTCACCGATAGCGGTCTGCGCCGCTGCGGTAGCCTGAGGCGCTGGTTGCGGTTGAAAATCGGACAGAGCTGGTGCCATAGATGCCCTCCAGTAACGTTTTTGCAGCACGCACTTTGATAGCGTAAAGTGCAAGGCACAACTGTAAGGGCATGACATAAAAAATGCCGCCCTGGGAGGGCGGCGCAACAAGTTGTTTACAATTGCGGGTGTGATTTTCGGCGCAAGAAATCGAAATGCGTCTCGCTCAAGATAATCGACAGGAAGATGAGCGCGAAGCCGACGAGCAGACGCGAGGTGAGCGCCTCCCCCATCAACAGCACCGAAAACAACACACCCGAAGGCGACTCCATCGAAAGGAGCAGCGAGCCCGTCGAGGCCGGGACGTGCGCCAAGCCGACGTTTTGGATGAGCAGCGCCACACACGTGCAGCCCACCGAGAGAAAGGCCATTACGCCGATAAAGCTCGGCGTCCACACGGACAGAGGCGCCTGGGTCTCGAATAGCAGCGACGAGATCAGGCTCAGCACGCCGTTGCCCACAAACATCCAAAACGTGATGACGTTGATGTCCATCTTGCGGCCGTACTTGGCGGTCACCGCCATCTGGATGGC
>DBGBJN010000166.1:0-27333 GCA_048449885.1 Collinsella sp. | reverse complement strand
GCTAAGCCCCATCGCGCCGAGAGTACTGCGGGGTCAGCCCGTGGGAGGCCAGGGCGCCGCTGACCGGTGGACGGCACCGAGCCGTACGCTTGAACTGAGAAGGGGGAGGCCTCGCGGCCTCCCCCTTTTTTGCGTTATATACACGTTGTACGTTGGGACCTAGCTCTCCCGTATTCGCTCTTACTGTTTGGCTGTATTTTGAGTTCTTCTAGTGTATTTGAGCGATAATTACTCGCATTGGCGTTAGGGAGGGCTTGATGTTTACCGTATTTGTCTTGGGCAATATTGCTTCGGGTAAGTCGACTGCCTGCCGCTATTTCGAATCTCGTGGCGCTATGCTTATCGATCTGGATGAGCTTGCAAAATCTCTGTATGTGCCGGGCTCTGATATCGTCAATACTCTCGCGGATGAATTCGGTTGGGACATTTTGGATGAGGAAGGCGGCATTCGCCGCAGCATCCTCGCTTCTCGAGCTTTCGCTTCTCCTGATTCGGTCGCACGGCTCAATGGCATCGTGCATCCCGTTCTAATTGAACAGCTTTCGCTTAGGATTCTCGATCCGGTTTGTTGTACGGTTTCATCTCCCCGTTATCCCTTTGCGGTGGTCGAGGTTTCTGCTCCGACTGGTTTTGAGGATGCATTTGGCTTGGCTGATGAAATTCTGGTCATTAGCGCCCCTTTGTCAGTTCGTCGCGAGCGCGCTATTCAACGTGGCATGGAGCCATCCGATTTCGATGCTCGTTCTGCTTGCCAGCCCGAAGAGTCTGCGCTGTGCAATCTCGCTACAACGGTGATTGATAATGCCTCAGGCGATAATTCGCTCTTTGAACAACTGGACGCATGGCTTTCGCGCCATGGGTTCGGGGATGTAGTGGATAAGGAGGAGGCCGATGCCTAAGACACGTTTCCTTACGTGGTATCGCCTTATACCGCTGGCTGCCGTTTTTGCCTTCGGCCTTATCTCATTCGTTTACTCGTATGCTCCTGCCGCTTTCTTTAAGCCGCTGTATCCGATTGACTACGAGGCGTATGTAAAGCAATCCAGTATTTCGCATAATCTGGATCCGTATCTGGTGTGCGCTGTCATTAAGTCTGAATCGAATTGGGATCCCGAGGCCGAGTCGAATCAGGGTGCTCGGGGATTGATGCAGCTGATGCCCGAGACTGCCCAGGATATGATCGCCAAGGGCCTTGTCGACGGTGGCGAGTATTCGGCCGACAACCTTAACGATCCGGCTACGAATATCGAGTTTGGCTGTGCGTATCTCTCGTATCTTCTAGCGTATTTTAACGGGTCGACTGACAGTGCCATTGCCGCCTATAACGCCGGCATGGGCAATGTCGACGGATGGGCGCAGCAGAGTACGTCGCTTCATAATGCAATCACCTTTCCCGAGACGCAGGCGTATCTGATTCGTGTCAATAATGCCTGGGTTCGCTACAAGACCCTCTATCCCGATCGGTTCGTATAGGACTATGCCTGCCGCCTGCGTATACTGCAGATATATGAGTTAGGAGTATCCATGGCGGAATTTGAAGTAGAACGCGTTGGTGGTGAACTTAAGCGCTTTGGCGTTGAAGGCTCTGACGTGCCGTTTAAGGTCGTGTCTCCCTATGAGCCTGCCGGTTCCCAGCCTAAGGCCATTGAGTCGCTTGTGCAGGGCGTGAGGGACGGAGACCGCTATCAGGTTTTGCTGGGCGTGACTGGTTCGGGCAAGACCTTCACGATGGCAAAGACTATTGAGGCCCTGGGAAAGCCGACGCTGGTCATGGCTCCGAATAAAACGCTCGCCGCTCAGCTTGCGAGCGAGCTCAAAGAGTTCTTTCCCAACAACGCTGTGGTCTACTTCGTCTCGTACTACGACTACTATCAGCCCGAGGCGTATGTGCCGCAAAGCGATACATATATCGAGAAAGACTCCTCGATTAACGAAGAGGTTGAGATGCTGCGACATCAGGCGACCGCATCGCTGCTCTCTCGACGCGATGTGATCGTTGTCGCATCGGTCTCGTGTATCTATGGCATTGGCTCTCCTGAGGACTATGCGGGTCTGGCTCCAAACGTCGACAAGAAGGTGCCGCTCGAGCGCGATGACTTTATCCATGCACTTATCGACATTCAATATGATCGCAATGACTATGACCTGGCACGCGGCACGTTCCGCGTGCGCGGCGATGTTGTCGACGTGTATCCGCCTTATGCCGAGCATCCGTTGCGGTTTGAGTTCTTTGGCGACGAGGTCGAGCTGATTGCCGAGATCGATGAGGTCACCGGTGAGATGCTTCGTGAGTACGAGGCCATCCCCGTATGGCCGGCATCGCACTACGTGACCGAGAAGCCGAAGGTCAAGGCGGCTCTGAAATCGATCAGCGAAGAGTGCGAGAAGCGCGTGGCGGAGCTCAAGGCGACCGACAAGTTGCTCGAGGCGCAGCGTCTGCAGCAGCGCACCGATTATGATCTTGAGATGCTCGAGACGATGGGCTTTTGCAACGGCATCGAGAACTACTCGCGTCATCTGGACGGTCGCAAGCCGGGTGAGCCGCCGTTTACCCTAATCGATTACTTTCCCAAGGATATGCTCTGCATCATCGATGAGAGCCATGTGACGGTGCCGCAGATTCGCGGCATGCACGAAGGTGACCGCTCGCGTAAGGTGACGCTGGTGGAACACGGTTTTCGCCTGCCCTCGGCGCTCGATAACCGCCCGCTTCGTTTCGATGAGTTTGAGGCAAGGATACCCCAGTTTATCTATGTTTCGGCCACGCCGGGCGATTACGAGCTGCGGGTTAGCCAGAACGACGTTGAGCAGATTATTCGTCCGACCGGTCTGCTCGATCCCAAGATCGATGTGCGTCCGGTTCGCGGTCAGATTGACGATCTTGAGGACGAGATTCGCGAGCGCGTTGCCCGCAAGGAGCGCGTGCTGGTGACCACGTTGACCAAGCGCATGGCCGAGGACCTGACCGACCATCTGCTTGATGCGGGCATTAAGGTCAATTACATGCATTCTGATACGGCGACAATGGACCGTGTCGAGATCCTGCGAACGCTGCGCGAGGGCAAGATCGATGTTCTCGTTGGCATCAACCTGCTTCGCGAGGGCTTGGATCTTCCCGAGGTCTCACTGGTGGCAATTCTCGATGCCGATAAGGAAGGCTTCTTGCGCAACCGCCGTTCGCTGATTCAGACGATTGGCCGCGCGGCCCGTAACGCCGATGGCGAAGTCATCATGTATGCGGACGTTGTGACCGATTCGATGAAAGAGGCCATCGAGGAGACGCAGCGCCGTCGCGAGATTCAGATGGCATATAACGAAGAGCATGGCATTGTGCCCAAGACGGTGCGCAAAGCCATCAACGACATCTCAAGTTTTATTGCCGAAGCCGAAAAAACCGTGGGTTCCAAGGGGCGCTCGAAGGGCGACTCCCTTGGCCATGGCGCATTCTATACGCCCGATGAGTCGGGCGAGGGCGGCGTGCCGGAAACGGTGGCACCCGAGCAGACACTTGCGGAGCAGTTGGAAGAACTGCCGCATGACGAGCTTGTGCGGATCGTCGAAACCATGGAAGAGGATATGCGCAACGCTTCTGCCGCCATGGACTTTGAGGAGGCGGCGCGCCTGCGCGATGCCGTCGTTCAGATTCGGGCGATGCTCGAGGGTGCGTCTGAGGACGAGACGATCGAGCGCTTACGTTCGCAGGCCCGCAAAGGTTCCACGTTCGCATCGGGCAGAAAACGCCAGGGTGCACGGTTTAAGAAATAGCGAACAGGCCCCGAGTTCCCTGTGGAGCTCGGGGCCTGTGTCTTTTGCGTGCTGGAATTCGTGCGCTAGAGGTCTGCGATCAGGGCTTCGGCACAACGAATGCCGTCGGTGGCTGCGCTCATGATGCCGCCGGCATATCCAGCTCCCTCACCGCAAGGGTAGAGGCCCGGGGTCGACACGGCATGGCACGTTCGGTCTCGGGTGACAGTAACCGGTGAGCTCGAACGAGTCTCCACGCCGGTAAGAACGGCATCGGGGCGGTCGTAGCCTCGTAGCTTTTTTCCGAGTAGGGGAAGTCCCAGGCGGAGCGACTCGACGATATGCTGCGGCAGGGCTTCGTCAATTGCCGTCCAGGTCACACCGAGCGGATAGGTGGGCTTTACCTTTCCGGGCGCCTTGCTGGCGCGTCCTGCGAGGAAATCTCCGACGAGCTGTGCCGGTGCGTTCCAGTTGGAGCCGCCCAGGCGATAGGCGGCCGCCTCGCAGGCACGCTGGAGCTCGATGCCGGCGAGCGGGTCATCGTTGGGAAGGTCCTCAGGTGTGACGTTAACGAGCAGGGCGGCGTTTGCGTTGCGTCCGTCGCGGGCATTGAGGCTGGCGCCGTTGATGCACAGGTGGCCCTGCTCGGAAGAGGCGGCGACAACCTGCCCGCCGGGGCACATGCAAAACGAGAACACGCTGCGGCCGTTGGGAAGATGGGCGACGAGCTTGTAGGGGGCTGCTCCGAGGGCAGGATGTCCCGCCAAGGCTCCATATTGGGCTCGGTCGATGTCGCGCTGCGGATGCTCGATGCGAACGCCCATGGCAAAGGTCTTTTGTGCGAGGGCCACGTTGTGGTCCTTAAGGAGCTCAAAAATATCGCGAGCAGAATGCCCGCAGGCGAGGATGAGGTGCTTTGTCTCAATTGGCTCGTAAGCGGCGTCTTGGGACGATTGGACATCAATACCGGTGATGGCGCCAGACGCGTCGATGCGAATGTTGACGAGCTTTGTTCGATAACGGACGACACCTCCGAGCTGCTCGATGCGCTGGGATATAGCGGTGACAACCTTGGGAAGGATGTCGGAGCCAATGTGCGGCTTGGCATCCCACAGAATATCGCGGGGCGCACCCGCCTCGACGAAGGTTTCGAGGATAAGGCGATGGGCGGGATTTTTTGTTCCCGTATTGAGCTTGCCGTCCGAGAAGGTCCCCGCGCCGCCCAGACCAAACTGAATATTGCTCTCGGGGTCGAGGATGCGCTCCTTTAGAAAGAGGTCGATCGCCTGCGAGCGGCGAAATGCCGGGTCGCCGCGCTCGATAAGCAAGGGCTTAAGACCTGCTTCGGCGAGCGTTAGCGCGGCGAAAAGGCCAGCGCATCCGGCGCCGACAACGACAGGGCGTTCTTGAGGTGCGTCGGAGACGGGGGAGGGGAATGAGGGCCCATCGTCCTCTATCGCGCGTACGCGCGAGCGGTCACGCTCGGCGACGCTGTCGACCGCTTCTCGCTCGAGGTGGGGACTAGTCAGCTCAACACGAAAGCTCAGGATAAAATGGACGTCTCGTTTTTTGCGAGCGTCGATTGACTTGCGGTGGAGCTCGATGGACTTGATCTCGGAGTCCTTGCAACGTAGGACGCGCTTGGCGACTCGCTTGCCAACAATGAGGCAGGCATTTTCATCGCCGGCTTCATCGAGCGACGCGTTGACTTGGGTGATTTCGATCATCGAGGTCTCCTTAGAGGCAAGAAAGAGGCCGTCCGGTATCCCAGACGGCCCGAATGCGTTTTTGATTATAGACTGCGCGGCTACAGGCTGCTTGCAGCGCGAATGCCCGAGAGCCATGCCCACGCAAGGTTAAAGCCTCCGCAATCGGCGTCGATGTCGAGCGCTTCGCCGCAGACGTAAAGCGGGGCGTCGACAACGCTGCGCGCGCGTAGACTGGGTGTTGAGATGCTCTCGACAGATATGCCACCACGCGTGACCTGCGCCGAGCGCTCCTCGGCGGTTCCTTCGACGAGCAGCTTAAAGTGCTTGAGGATCGAGACCAGGTGGATGACATCGTTGGAGCCTGGATGGCACTGCTCGAACGCTGTGCAGACGACGCGGGAGAGTTGCGGGGCAAGCATACCGTCGAGCCAACGGGGATCGCGGGGCGAAAAGCCGCCGAGCAGCTCAACGCGCCGGTTAAGCATATCGAGCAACTCGTCTTTAGAGAGGTCGGGGAAAACGTCGAGCAGGATCGTATCGCCGCGCTGGATACGACGGGAGAGGTTGAAGACAGCGACGCCCGAGATACCGAAGGTTCGAAACAGCACTTCACCGTCTTCGTGCCAGAGCTCACTGTGGTTGCGGGCGAGCGTCAAGCGGGCGCGGACGCGCAGGCCATCTAACGTCTTGAGTGCCGCCCGATCGCCGACGACCGTTGCCGATACGGGGCAGAGGATGGGGCGCAGCGAAGTGAGGGGGAGGCGAAACGTATCGGCGATACCGGTGGGGTTGCCGCCCGTGGCGATAATTACGGCATGTGCCTGCAGGGCCTCGTTCTTGCGAGGGACATCGGCGAGCGCTTTCCGAAGCGAGCGGAGCTCCGATTTTCGGTCGTCGTGCTTTTTTGCCTTGAGCGCCCGCGCTGGACGGTCTATCTGGAGTGCCCAGCCTTCGGAAGCTTTGTGCGCCGAGGCAACGTTGGCTCCGCAGATTAAGGTGATACCCAGGCGGTCGCAAACATTGAGAAGTGCGTCGCGCACCGATTCGGCGCGAAGGGAGCGCGGGTACAGCCGGCCTTCCTCGGAGGTTGTCATGATGCCCAGCGAGGAGAAGAAGCCCATAAGCTCTTGTTCGGGCTGGGGGCCCATGACGGATTCGACGAATGCGGGGTGGTTATACCGCTGAGGATCAATCGATTCGTTGGAGAGGTTGCAGCGGCCGTTACCGGTCGCAAGGAGCTTAAGGCCGCAGGCAACATCGCGCTCAACGATGCAGGCGTTTTTGCCTGCGCGTGCGGCAGTAATGGCGGCGGCGAGACCCGAGGCCCCGCCGCCGATTACCAAGACGTCATAGGAGGCGTTTGTGTTCACTTAGGCCTCGGCGGTCTCGTGCGGGGCAATGGCCTCGACGGCAGAGACGGCCTGGGGCAGCATACGTGCGGGCAGTGCGGTTTCAACCTCGCCCTTATCGCAGGCCTCGGCGAGTGCCGGATTGATGGGAAGCTGCCCTAGGATCTCGAGGTTGTAACGCTCGGCGACCTCGGGGAGCTTGCTCTTGCCAAAGACCTCGATCTTCTTGCCGCAGTCGGGGCACTCGATATAGCTCATGTTCTCGACAATGCCCAGAATGGGGACGTTCATCTTCTCGGCCATGTTGACCGCCTTGGCGACGATCATCGAGACCAGATCCTGCGGGCTCGTGACGATAACGATGCCGTCGACGGGCAGCGACTGGAAGACGGTGAGCGCGACGTCGCCTGTTCCCGGAGGCATGTCGACCAGCAGGTAGTCGATGGGGCCCCACGAGGTCTCGCTCCAGAACTGCCTAATGGCGCCTGCGATGACCGGACCGCGCCAAAGGACGGGGTCGGTCTCGTTTTGGAGCAGAAGGTTGGAGCTCATGACCTTGACGCCGTGCTCGGAGATTTCAGGCAGCATGAGGTTGCCAAGGGCATGGACGTGGCGTCCGCTCATACCGAACATCTTGGGGATAGAGGGACCGGTGATGTCGGCATCGAGGACGCCGACCTTGTGGCCGTGACGGGCAAGCTCGGTGGCGATGGCACCGGTGACAAACGACTTGCCGACACCGCCCTTGCCGGAAAGCACGGCGATGACGCGTTTGACCTCGGACAGCGTATTCTCCTCAAATTGCGACGGCGACGTTTGTCCGCCGGCGGCCTGTGCGTGCTCGCAACCCATGTATGACTCCTTTGTATATGTTGGGGCCGGAGCCCCGTGATGTGACACGAGCGTCATTGTACCCTCGTTTGCGAGCGGGAGTCATTTGCGATGCATTTGGGCCGAGCGCGCTTGCAATACGATGGGTCCAAGCGAATGGGCGGGCTTACTGAACTTTGCTGGCGAACTCGAGGTATTGCATGCGCTGCAGCTTGTCGATCGTCGAGGTGTATGGGCTGTCTTCAGATTCCAAGTCGTAGCGCAGCCCGTCGGCACCGAGATAGCCGGCGACATTGATGGTGGGCACATCTGACCTTGTTGCAAGCAGGGCCTTTTGATAGTCGGTGAGCGGGGCGCCGATCTTATTAAGGGTAATGGCTGCAATCTCGTTTGCCCCGACGGTGTCGTAGACGTTGAGCTCGGTATTGCCGGCGATTTCATAGTTAGCCCAGACGAAATAGGTCGACTGATAGACACGGAAAGCGTGGCTTGCCGTATCTTCCTGAGGGTACAACTCGTCGTTGAGAGTCGTTGCGGCGCTCGGCTGATGGTCGCCAAAAAAGACAAGGACAACCGGTCTGCCGATATTGCGGAGCTCGTTGATAAAGTACTCGAGGTCCCGGTCGGATGCGTTGATGCAGGTAAGATAGGTGTTGAGCGCGCTATTGGCACCCTCGCTGGCTCCCTCGACCCAATAGTTTGTCAGCTCCTCGGCGGGAACGGTGCCATAGTCGTAGCCGCCGTGATTTTGCATCGTGACGTCAAAGATGAACTGCGGGGCTTCGTCGGTTCTAAGCAGGTCGAGTATCTTGTCGTAGGTGGCGTAGTCGCATACGCTGGCATGGTAACAGGGCGCACCTTCGAAATCGCCGATTGAAAGAAAGTCTCCAAAGCCCAGCTGCTGATAGATTTTATCTCGATGGTAGTTGACGGGGTTTTGCGGGTGCATAGCGGTAGCGGTATACCCAAGCTCCTTAAGGTCCTTTGCCAGGCTGTTGACGCCATTCATCTGATATAGCTGATAGGGGATTTTGCCTAATCCGACAAAGGCCGTTGTCGCTCCGGTCAAAAATTCGAATTCGGAGTTCGCCGTTCCGCCACCGGCGACCGAAGCGAGCATGGTGCCGCGAACAAGTGTGTCGGGAAGCGAGTTGTAGAATGCGGGGCCGGTGTACCCGGCCGCCTGGAGCTGCTCAAAGCACGAAAGGTCGCTAAAACTCTCATTCATGACGGCAACAATCGTCGGCTTGATTTCATTGAACTGGGCAACGGCCGCCGCGCGCTGCTCGCTCGAGCCATACGTGCTGTCGTAGGTGGCGGCGAGCTCCTGTTCGATGCTCTGCGCCTCATCGGGCGTATAGTCTTCGGGCTTCTCAATGGGCAACTCGTTGACCATTTCGGTGAACGAAGTGATAAAACCCTGAGACGCATACGTGGTGATGGGCTGCCAACGGTCAAATCCAAAATTCAGCGCCTGCTCCAAGTCGATGCTGGAAAAGCCCGAGAGCCCCATAACGGTCACTAGCAGAAAAGCGCAGAGGTTAGCGGCGATTGCGGGGAAGACATGGGTGGGCGTACGGAGCTTTCTCGGTCGGATAAGCGAAAGAAGCCCTAGGGAAATCTCCAGCAGGGCTAGAGAGGTTACGATTCCGGCGGTAAAGGTAAACTCGTATCCCTCGCTCACTTCCATTGCGGTGCCAAGGGCCAAGATATCGCTTGGCAGGATGGCCTCGCCTTTAAACGTTATGACGAAGTGCTCGGCAATGCCAAGGATGCAACAGGCGACGGGCACGAGGGCCATGACGCCTCCATGACGCTGTCCCAGCAAATAAAGGGAGAGCAGAACCGTCGCGAGCAGCCCGACGGAAAACCCGAATGAGTTGGCGGGAATGCGATAGAACGTTTCGTTACAGGCAATTTCGAGTGAAACGAACGAGAGCGCTGAAACAGCGGCGATGACAAGGATGTCACGGCAAATACAGGCAACCGTTCCCGTCGCAAGATCGGTTTGGTCGATAAGTCCCGAAACCAAGGGCTCGACAAGAAGTATGACGGCGGTAGCACCGAGCGCCGAATAAGAAAGGACCCATAGGGAATTGTCCTCATTTACGAGCAATTGATTCGTAATCCATGCAGCTACCATGCCGAGCGGGATGAGGAGCGTCGCGCACCAAAAGACGCGGGCAATGGGCGGCTTTTCATTGTGTTTGATTGAAAAATATACGCGCACCACGACGATGGCCACGATAAGGACGGCGATGAATATGGGCAGATTGGCCATGTCGCTCGAAGTGATTTCAAGGGGGATATCTTCGGTCATGGACGTTCCTCAGTTACGGCAAATTAAGTTCAGTATTAGATTACTGTAACCTTTCCACGGCATTTCGAGAAACAAAGCGCCCGATACGCAAAGCTAAAGGTCTGCGAATCTTGTATTACGAACATCTGTGCGCGTCGAGTGCGCTAAACTCATCGACAGTATGATTCGATGCAATAGGAGGCAAGGAGCTTCCATGTCTGATTCTTCTATCGTTATTCGCGGCGCTCGTGAGCACAACCTCCGTGATATCGATGTTTCCATTCCGCGTGACCAACTCGTGGTCATTACCGGTCTTTCTGGCTCGGGCAAGAGTTCGCTGGCATTTGACACTATCTATGCCGAGGGCCAGCGTCGATACGTCGAGAGTCTTTCGAGCTATGCGCGCCAGTTCTTGGGTCAGATGGACAAACCCGACTTGGATTCAATCGACGGCCTTTCGCCGGCGGTGTCGATCGACCAAAAGACGACGTCTAAAAACCCTCGCTCGACGGTTGGCACCGTAACCGAGATTTATGACTATCTGCGCCTGCTGTTCGCCCGTGTGGGCACCCCGCACTGTCCCGAATGCGGCCGCGTCATTGAGCGCCAGACGACCGACCAGGTTGCCGACAAGGTCTTGGCGGCGGGGGAGGGCCGCCGCGCGTTTGTGCTGGCACCGGTGGTGCGCGGGCGAAAAGGCGAGTACACCAAACTGTTTGAGGACCTTCGCGCCGAGGGCTTTAGCCGCGTGCGTGTCGACGGTGAAGTGCGCTCGCTCGACGATCCGATCGATCTGGATAAGAAATTCAAGCACGATATCGAGGTCGTGGTCGATCGCATCGTGATCCGTGAGAATTCTCTGGGCCGTATCGCCGAGTCTGTTGAGCAGGCGACCGCGCTGGCTCACGGCAATGTAAACGTGTACATGCTGCCCGATCGTGATGCTCCCGAGGGGACCGAGGGCGAGCTGCTGGAGTATTCGTTGGCCTTGGCGTGCCCGGAGCATGGACACTCCATTGACGATCTTCAGCCGCGTGATTTTTCGTTTAACGCTCCCTATGGCGCATGTCCTGAGTGCGACGGCCTGGGCTTTAAGAAAACCGTTGATGCCGAGGCGCTGATCGAGGACCCCTCGAAGTCCATTGCCGACGGAGTCTTTGGTAGCCTGTTTGGCAATTCGAACTACTATCCGCAGATTTTTGCTGCGGTCTGCAAACACTTTAAGGTGAGCGCCGATACGCCGTGGGAGGACTTGCCCCCTCGCGTGCGTCGTGCATTCTTGGATGGCCTGGGCGATACGAAGATTTCGGTCGACTACCAAAAGCTCGACGGACGTCGCAGCCAGTGGGATACCAAGTTTTCGGGCGTTCGCAACATCCTGTACGAACGCTATACCGAGACGACGAACGAGAACACCAAGGCGCGCCTGGAGAAGTACATTCGCGAGGAGCCGTGCTCGACCTGCCACGGCGCTCGTTTGCGCTCCGAGATGCTCGCCGTCACCGTGGGCGGCAAGTCCATTTACGAGGTTTGTTGCCTGTCGTGCCGTGAATCGCTCGAGTTTTTTGAGGGTTTGGAGCTTACCGAGCGCCAACAATTTATCGGCGGGCGCATCGTTAAGGAAATCCTGGAGCGCCTGCGCTTTCTGGTCGATGTCGGACTTGACTATCTGACCCTCGACCGTGCCTCGGCGACGCTTTCCGGTGGCGAGGCACAGCGTATTCGACTGGCAACGCAGATCGGCGCGGGTCTCATGGGCGTGCTCTATATTCTGGACGAGCCCTCGATCGGTCTTCATCAGCGTGATAACGAGCGCCTGATCAAGACGCTCGAGCGCCTGCGCGATATCGGCAATACCGTTATCGTTGTCGAACACGACGAGGATACAATCCGTGCCGCCGACTACGTGATCGACATGGGGCCCGGCGCCGGTGTCAACGGCGGACACGTAGTCGCGGCGGGAACGCCTGCTGATATCATGGCGTGTCCTGAGTCGATGACGGGCGCTTATCTGACCGGCAAACGAATGATTCGGGTGCCTGATGAACGGCGCAAGCCCGGTCGCGGCTGCCTTAAAATTACGGGCGCTCGAGCCAACAACCTCAAAAACGTTACCGCCAAGATCGAGTTTGGTACGCTTACGGTTGTTACCGGCGTGTCGGGATCGGGCAAGAGCTCCCTGGTTACCGACACCATTGCGCCTGCCCTTACGAATGCTATTCACCGTTCGACGCGCCCTGTGGGTCCGTATAAAAAAATCGAGGGCATCGAGTGTATCGATAAGGTTATCGATATCGACCAGTCGCCGATTGGCCGCACGCCGCGTTCCAACCCTGCTACCTATATCGGCCTGTGGGATGATCTTCGCGCGCTGTTTGCGAGTACGCCGGAGTCGAAGGCGCGCGGCTACTCGCCGGGTCGTTTCTCCTTTAATGTGAGTGGCGGGCGCTGCGAGGCGTGCAAGGGCGACGGGCAGATCAAGATCGAGATGCACTTCCTTCCCGATATCTACGTTCCCTGCGAAGTTTGCGGCGGTAAACGCTACAACCGCGAGACACTCGAGGTCACCTACCGTGGCAAGACCATCTCGGACGTGCTCGACATGAGCGTCACCGAGGCGCTGGCCTTCTTTGGGAATATCCCGCAGATTAAGCGCAAGCTCCAGACGCTGTACGATGTAGGCTTAGGCTACGTGAGCCTGGGCCAGCCCGCCACGACGCTCTCGGGCGGCGAGGCGCAGCGTGTGAAGCTCGCCAAGGAGCTTCATCGACGCCAGACGGGCAAGACGTTCTATATTTTGGACGAGCCGACGACCGGTCTTCATTTTGAGGACGTCCGCCAGCTGCTCGATGTGCTGCAGCGCTTGGTCGATGCGGGCAACACGGTGCTGGTGATTGAGCACAACCTTGATGTCATCAAGGTTGCCGACCGCCTGATCGATATGGGTCCCGAGGGCGGTAACGGCGGCGGAACCGTCGTGGTTTCGGGCACACCGGAGCAGGTTGCGGACTGTCCGCAGAGTTATACGGGCAAGTTTTTGGCGCCGTTGCTCAGGCGTGACCGGGAGCGTCAGGCTCAACTTGATGCTCAATAAATAGGCGATTCAGTTTATGGGCGCCATCGACTCCTCGTGATTCGATGGCGCTTGCTGTGTCGAAGTGACGTATGCAGCCGAATTGGACATATACTTAATCTTTGCGTCCGAATGCGAGGGAAAGGATATGTCATGGCAAAGGCTGTAAAGACGCCAAAAACCAATGCGATGCGCGAGCTGGAAAGCGCCGGCATTTCCTATGTTCTACATACGTACGAAGACGATGGTGATGAGTCGGTGGGCCTGGGTGTCGCGATTTCGGAGCAGCTTGGCGAGGAGCCCGGTCAAGGATTTAAGACTTTGGTCTGTGTGACACCGTCCAACGACTATGTCGTGTGCTGCATCCCTGTTGCCGACGAGCTCGATCTAAAGTCCGCCGCGCGTGCCGCGGGGGAGAAGTCCTTGGCCATGATGCATGTGAAGGATTTGCTTGCGGCGACTGGCTACGTTCGCGGCGGCTGCAGCCCGGTCGGTATGAAAAAACGCTACCGGACGCTCATTGATGAGACATGCGTCCTTTGGGATACCATTTTTATTTCGGGAGGCAAGCGTGGTTATCAGCTCGAGCTTGCACCCGATGATTTAATTGCATTTTGCGGGGCGACGGTTGCCGCGATTACGAGAGAGGACTGAGCGATGCCGCAGGAAGAATTGAAGTGCGGAGCTCATTTTGCAAAAGAATCTGCGCCTCAGACGCCCTCATCCGAAGCTTCTTCGTCGCGAGATGACACTGACGACATGGGCTCGTCGGACTACTCCACGGTTGGTCGTTCCGCCGGGCTTATGACCATCCTGACTATCGTGTCTCGCGTTACCGGGTTTATCCGCACGTGGGCCATGGCGGCCGCCATCGGCATGTCGCTGCTCTCGTCCTCCTATCAGGTTGCCAACAACCTGCCCAACATGCTTTACGAACTCGTGATGGGCGGCATGCTCGTTACGGCGTTTTTGCCGGTGTATATGGGTGTGAGGCGCGAGCAGGGCCGTGAGGCATCGAACGAGTATGTCGGTAACCTGCTCGGTATTCTGCTTCTGCTGCTGGGCGGTATCTCGCTGCTGGGCACCGTGTTTGCTCCCGGCTTTATTTGGACGCAGTCGTTCCTTTCGGGCGATGGCGGCAGCATGGATACCGCTGCGTTCATGTTCCGCTTCTTTGCTATCCAAATTCTGTTTTATGGCTTGGGCTCGGTGTTCTCGGGCGTTCTCAACGCACACCGCGACTATTTCTGGTCGACGTTTGCCCCGGTTCTCAACAATGTCATCGTCATCGCCAGCTTTATGGGCTTTGCTCCCGTGTGTGCACAATTTGGCGAGCAGGCCGGTATTATCTTGATCGCGGCTGGTACGACCCTCGGCGTCTTTGTCCAGATGGCCTGCCAGATTCCCGCGCTTGGCAAGCATGGCGTGCATCCTCATATCCATATCGACTTTAAGGACCCCGCGCTGCGACAGACGATTGCGCTTGGTATCCCGACGCTGCTCGCCACGGTGTGCATGTTTGTCTCGACTTCCATTACCAATGCCGCCGCGCTGGTGGTGCAGCCCGAGACCGGCCCTTCCGTCATCGCATATGCGCGCCTGTGGTATACGCTGCCCTATGCGCTGATCGCTGCCTCGCTTTCGACGGCACTCTATACCGAACTCTCCCACGATGCACAGGAGAAGGATTACGACAGCGTCCGCACGGGCATTTCGCGCGGTGTCGCCCAGATGCTCTTCTTCCTGATTCCGTTTGCGATGTACCTGATCGTCTTCGCCCGTCCGCTCAACATGATCTACTGCGCCGGCAAGTTCGATGAATCCGGTGTGGCGCTGGTGTCGGAGTTCCTTATCTATCTGGCACTTTCCCTGCCGCTCTACGGCGTGGTCGTGCTGATGCAGAAGAGCTTCTCGGCCCTGCTCGATATGAAACCTTATAGCCGCTATTGCCTGTACTCTGCTATCGGCCAGGCCGGTTCGGTTCTGCTGTTTGGCGTGGTGCTGGGCTACGGTATGCCGGCAATTGCGCTTTCGTACGTCGTTGACTACGTGGTCTTGGTCGGATGCTCACTGTGGTGGCTGCGCCGTCGTCTGCATGGACTTCAGGTCAAGTCTATCCTGCACGGCGGTTTCTTCGGCCTATTGTTCGGTGGCTTGGGCGCTGCCGCGGGCGCCGGCGTCATGTGGGCACTTGAGCACTTTGTCGGACTGCTTGGCGGCTCGATCCTCATTACCCTGGGCTACGTTTGTGTTGCAGGCGTCGTCTCGCTCGCCGTGACTTTTGGCCTTGCCTTCGTCTTTAAGATGCCCGAGGTCTCGGCGCTGCTTCGTCGCAAGTAGGTGCGTGTGGCAGGTCACGACAACATTCCAACACTTGCCGAGCAGGTTTCGCGCGTTCCCACGCAACCCGGCTGCTACCTTTGGAAAGATGCCAAGGGCGATGTCATCTATGTGGGCAAGGCGAAAAACTTGCGTGCCCGTATGCGTCAATACGTGACGCTGCAGGACGAGCGTCAAAAGATTCCGCTCATGATGCAGCTGGTGGCGAGTTTCGACTATATCGTGGTGGAGACCGAGCACGAGGCATTGGTGCTCGAGCGCAATCTGATTGGCCAGTACCATCCGTACTTTAACGTCGATCTCAAAGACGATAAAAGCTATCCCTTTATCGCCATTACCAAGAGCGACTTGTTTCCGGCTATTAAATACACGCGAGAGCGTCATAAACCGGGAACGCGCTATTTTGGCCCCTATACCGATAGCCGTGCGGCGCGTGAGACCATCGATACGCTACGCAAGGTTATTCCTATTTGCTCGGCATCCTGTGCGGAATGGCGCCGCTGCCGCCGCATCGTCGAATCTCATAAGGGCGAAGAAGACATCGTCAATATGATTTGCGCGCAAAACGGGCGTCCCTGCTTTGACTACCATGTCGGGCGCGGGCCGGGCGCATGTGTCGGCGCAATTTCCCCTGCCGACTATGCCAAGAACGTCAAGCGTGTCGAACGTTTCTTGTCGGGCCATCGCAAGGATGTCGTCGACGAGCTTACGTCCGAGATGACGGAGGCAGCCGAGACGCTCGATTTTGAACGCGCGGCGCGCGTCAAGCGTCGTCTGGAAGTCATTAGGGGCCTGGACGATCGCCAACAGGTCGTTTTTCCATCAAGCGTCGATATCGACGTCATCGGCTTCTATCGCGAAGAGACTATCTCTGCCGCCTGTGTCTTTGTCGTTCGCGAGGGCCGAACGGTTCGAACTTGTGAGTTCATCCTCGATAAAGGCCTGGATGTCGACGAGGAAGAGCTTCAAGCGGGTTTTCTTAAGCGCTATTACGACGAGACGGCCGATATTCCAGCCGAGATCAATCTCTCTGTCGAGCTTGAGGATGCTGAAGCGTTGGGGGAGTGGCTTGCGGGCAAGCGCGAACGCTCTTGCCATCTCCATAGGCCGCAGCGCGGCGAAAAGCACCGCCTGCTCGATATGGCTTCCAAAAATGCGCGCCATGCCCTCATGCGCTACATGATGCGCACGGGGTATGCTGACGATCGCACCAATCAGGCGCTCCTGGAGCTCGAAAGTGCGCTGGCGCTGCCTGCGCCGCCGTTGCGCATCGAGTGCTTCGATATCTCGACGTTGCACGGCACCTTTACCGTCGCTTCGATGGTGGTATTTACCAACGGCCGTGCCGACAAGGGCCAGTATCGTCGCTTTAAAATTCAGGCCGAATTGGACGAGGCGAACGACTTCGTATCGATGTCCGAAGTTCTGGGGCGTCGCTATGCTCCCGAGCGCATGGCGGACGAGCGCTTTGGCTCGCGCCCCGATTTGCTCGTTGTCGATGGCGGCAAGCCGCAGTTGACCGCTGCAATTAAACAACTTGAGGCGCTCGGCCTCGATATACCAGTTTGTGGCTTGGCAAAGGCCGATGAGGAAGTTTTCGTGCCGTGGGACGAGACTCCCGTCGTGCTACCGACCGGCTCCGCTTCGCTTTATCTGATCAAGCAGGTTCGCGATGAATCCCACCGATTTGCGATTACGTTCCACCGCGAGTTGCGCGATAAGGCTATGACGGTTTCGGTGCTTGACGACGTTCCGGGCGTGGGACCCACCAGAAAACGTGCCATTATGCGCCATTTTGGCTCGATGAAGCGTTTGCGCGCGGCAAGCGAGCAGGAGATTGCGGAAGTTCGAGGCGTTCCGGCCGATGTTGCCAAAGCGGTCCACGAGGCACTTGTTGCATGGAATGCCGAGCGCGCCCAGGCATCGGCCAGCCGTTCCGAAAACTAAACGTGCTTCTAAACAACTGATATACATGATTGGTTGATTTTCAATCATTTATTTCGCGGCGATTACCTCCTGATTTCGGGTTTTATTAACGCTAAAACGTTTGACTAGCCATGGTGAATAACCCTGCTATCCTGCGGGTTGACGAAGACTGATATCTCACCTCGTCGATACATACTGTCTGGCGAATCGTTTGTCAATGAATTCGGTGAACGGTAGTAAATACCGTTCAAGCGTATGTATGTATCGGTCGCCGAGCGCGGCACCTCAGTTGGGTCCGTCGGTAGGTAAGGTATATATCGTCCGCAAGTTGCGCGGGGGCAAGTCTAGGTGCTCCCGGGTAAGATTCTCTATTGATAGGAGAAGACATGGCCATCATCAACAAGGGTATGTCCAGGCGTTCGTTCCTCGGCCTCACCGGCAGCGTCGCTGCTGTCGCAGGGCTTGGTCTCACCGGCTGCGGTGGCAGCTCCAACGACGAGGGTTCCGCTTCCGGTTCCACCGATTCCGCCAACCGTGGCGGCGGCGTGATCACCGCTGGTTCCGCTTACGCTCCGTCCAGCTTCGACCCCGCCAGCACCGGCTCCGCTGTGGGCCTGGGTGCTAACTGGCACGTCATCGAGGGCCTCTATGGCATCGATTACCACGACTACAGCACCTTCAACGAGCTCGCCACCGACGATCCCAAGTCCGTGGACGACACTACCTTCGAGGTCACCATCCGCAAGGGCGCCAAGTTCTCCGATGGCACCGAGGTCACTGCTGACGACGTCGTTGCCTCCTACACCGCTTGCGCTGCTTCTGCTACCTATGCTCCGTTCTTCCAGCCCTTCGAGTCCATCGAGGCCAAGGACGCCAGCACTGTAACGGTCAAGACCAAGGTCCCCAACTTCTCCCTGCTCAAGGATCGTCTGGCCATCGTCCGCGTTACCCCGGCCACCCAGACCGAGGAGGATCGCGCCAAGCAGCCGATCGGTTCCGGCCCCTGGATGTACGACTCTATCTCCGATACCGAGATCACTCTGGTTCCCAACCCTGAGTACAACGGTGAGTATGCTGCCGAGGATAAGAAGATCCAGTACAGCATCCTGACCGACCCCACCGCTCGCGTTACCGCTCAGCAGGAGGGCTCCACGCTCGTTATGGAGCTCGTTACCGCTGACGCCGTCGACCAGCTCGAGAGCGCCGGCTGCAAGATCGATAACGTTCAGGGTTTCGGCACCCGCTTCATCATGTTCAACGTCGCCAAGGAGCCTTGGAACAACGTCAAGGTCCGTCAGGCCGTCATGTATGCGCTCGACACCGAGAAGATGGTCAGTAACACCTTCGCCGGCCTTGCCACCGCTGCCAGCTGCTACCTGCCCAAGAGCTTCACCAACTATCATGAGGCTTCCACGGTGTACAAGACCGACGCCAAGAAGGCTAAGAAGCTCATCGAGGAGTCTGGCATCACCCCGGGTGCCATCACCCTGCGCACCACCGACAACGAGCAGATTAAGGGCATGGCCGCCCAGGTCAAGAACGACCTCGACGCTCTCGGCTTCGATGTGACCATCCAGACCGATACCTCGCCGGCCACCTACGCTGCCATCGACGGCGGCGAGGCCTACGATATCCTCCTTGCCCCTGGCGATCCTTCCTGCTTCGGCGCCGACCCCGACCTGCTGCTCAACTGGTGGTACGGCGACAACGTCTGGATGCAGACCCGTTGCCCGTGGAAGGAGTCCGCTGAGTGGCAGAAGCTCCACAGTCTCATGGACGAGGCTCTTGCCGCCGAGGGCGACGAGCAGCAGAAGAAGTGGAACGAGTGCTTCGACATCATTGCCGACAACGCCGTTCTGTATCCCGTTGTCCACGTCAAGACCGTCTCCGCTTCCTGGGACGATCCGTCCACTGCGCCCAACGGCGAGGCCCTCGATGGCTTCAAGGGCATCGGCACGACGAGCATGTCCTTCAGGGGCGTTGCGACCGTCAAGGCGTAAGACTCGCTTGAGTCTGTATGCAGGATGTCGGTCGTTGGGACCGTATCCTCATAGTTGAAACAAAGACCCGGGCGGCAACGATGTCGCTCGGGTCTTGTAATGAGTATCCGTACTCATATACCAGTTGGTCCTACCGACAAAAGAAAGGGGAGAGAACGTGAACAACTTGCTACGTTTGATTGGAAGGCGTCTTGTGGCGCTGCCGATCATGGCATTGGGCGTCACCGTCCTGGTGTTCTTCCTTATGTCGTTCTCCAAGACCGACCCCGCCTACACGGCGTTGGGTGACGGTGCCTCGCCCGAGGCGGTTGCCGAGTACCATGAGAAGTATGGTCTGGACGACCCCTGGCCCGTGCGCTACGTGCGCTATATGGGCGATTTGATCCATGGCGACATGGGCACCTATGGTGCTGCTCGCAACTCCGTTGCCAAGCGCATCTCCACGGCCCTGCCCGTCACGATGCAGCTGACCTTCATCGGTCTTGCCATCGGTGCGGTCGTTTCGTTTTTGCTCGGCGTCATCGCGGCACTGTATCGCGACAAATGGCCGGACCAAGTGATCCGCGTCTTTTCCATCGCCGGCTTGGCAACCCCGTCGTTCTGGCTTGCCGTTCTGTTGATCCTGCTGTTCTCTTCCTACCTTAAGGTGCTCCCGGCATCGGGTGCTCTGCCTCACTTCACCACGAATCCGGTTGGCTATCTGGGACGTATGATCATGCCCGCCATCGCCTTGGCATTTCCGCTGACGGGCCAGATGACTCGTATCGTG
Organism: Collinsella sp.; assembly: GCA_048449885.1. Taxonomy (GTDB): domain Bacteria; phylum Actinomycetota; class Coriobacteriia; order Coriobacteriales; family Coriobacteriaceae; genus Collinsella. The sequence goes on along the minus strand of DBGBJN010000166.1, from coordinate 7,293 downwards.
CGTACCGCCATGGTCGAGGAGCTCGACAAGGATTATGTCCGTATGGCTCGCGGCGCCGGCGTTCCCGAGAAGGTCGTCGTCGGCATCAACGTTCTTCGCAATGCGCTGATCACCCCGGTCACCACCCTCGGTCTTAAGATCGGTTACCTCATGGGCGGCGCCGTCGTCATCGAGGTTATCTTCAACCTCCCCGGCATGGGCACCGCGATTCTGCAGGGCGTTCAGGGCAACGAGGCGAACCTGGTTCAGGGCGTCGTTATCGTCGTTGCTCTTGCCTTCATCATCATCAACATCGTGGTTGACATGCTCTACCTGCTCATCAACCCGCGCATCAGGACGGTGTAGATTATGGTAAAGATTCGAGAGAAGCAAACCGAGCAGCTCGAGAAGGCTGCCTCCAAGGGGCTCAAGCTCGGTGGCTGGAAGAAGATGACGCTGTCTTCTAAGATTGCCGCCGTCGTGCTGGTGCTGGTCGCCCTGACTGCGATCCTGGCGCCCCTTCTTGCCCCCTATAGCCCGGTCGAGATCTTTACGGCTCGCCAGGCTCCCGGCAACGGATTTATCTTCGGTACCGACGATAAGGGTCGCGACATACTGTCGCGTATGCTCTACGGTGGTCGTTACTCGCTGATTATCGGCTTTGGCGCCACTGCCATGGCTCTGGTCTGCGGCTCGGTCGTGGGCGCCCTTGCAGCGGTTTCGCGCAAGGCCGTTTCCGAGACGATCATGCGTATCCTGGACATCATCATGTCCATCCCGGGCATCGCCCTCGCGGCCGTCTTCGTCTCCATCCTGGGCAACTCCGTGCCGTCGATCATCTTCGCCATCGGCTTTATGTACACTCCGCAGATTGCCCGTATCGTGCGCGCCAACATCGTGTCCGAGTACGGCGAGGACTATGTCCGCGCGGTCATCGTTTCCGGCGCCAAGGCTCCGTGGATTTTGATCAAGCATGTTCTGCGTAACTGCATCGCCCCGATCATGGTCTTCACCGTTACCCTGGTCGCCGACGCCATCATCTTCGAGGCCTCGCTGACCTTCATCGGCGCTGGTATCCAGGAGCCCACCGCTACCTGGGGCAACATCCTCGCCGACGCCCGCGGCGGCGTGCTCGCCGGCCGTTGGTGGCAGGCGCTGTTCCCGGGTCTGGCCATCATGATCACCTGCCTGGCGCTCAACATCCTCTCCGAGGGCATTACCGACGCCATGGCCGCTGCCCCCTCCGCCGCCCTGGATCCTACCGATTCCTCCAAGCGTCGCGAGGCCGACCTGCTGGTCTCCGACCCCGTTCGCGCCTACAAGGAGCAGGCCCAGTCCCTCTCCGCTCGCCTTGGCGCCCTGCGCGATGTCGAGCTCAAGCGTGACGATCGCCATGTGCCCGACGAGTCTGTTGAACCGATTCTCTCGGTCCGTGACTTCTGCATTCAGTTTGAGCATCACGGTGATATCAACGTCGTCGACCATGTCAACTTTGACGTCCGTCCTGGTCAGACCATGGGCCTGGTGGGCGAGTCCGGTTGCGGTAAGTCCATCACCACGCTGGCCATCATGGGCCTGACCGATGAGGACGAGCACCTTTCCGGCGAGGTCCTCTGGGAGGGCCGTGACCTGCTCAAGATGAGCAAGAAGGAGTGGTTCGGCCTGCGCGGTACCGATATCGCTATGGTCTATCAGGACGCCCTGTCCTCGCTCAACCCCTCCATGCTCATCTCTGCCCAGATGAAGCAGCTCACCAAGCGCGGCGGAACCCGCAGCGCCGAGGAGCTCCTGGAGCTCGTCGGCCTCGATCCCAAGCGCACGCTCGAGAGCTATCCGCACGAGCTTTCCGGTGGCCAGCGTCAGCGTGTCCTGATCGCTATGGCCCTTACCCGCGACCCCAAGCTGGTCATCTGCGACGAGCCCACGACCGCTCTGGACGTTACCGTTCAGAAGCAGGTTATCAAGCTGCTCAACGATCTTCAGGCCAAGCTCGGCTTTGCCATGATCTTCGTTTCGCACGACCTGGCGCTGGTCGCCGAGGTCGCCCACAACATTACGGTTATGTACGCTGGCCAGGTTATCGAGCAGGCGCCCACCAAGGAGCTGCTCACTAACCCGATCCACGAGTACACCCGCGGTCTTCTGGGTTCCGTTCTGTCCATCGAGAGCGGTTCGGGCCGCCTGCACCAGGTGCCCGGCGCCGTTCCGAGTCCGCGCGATTTCCCCAAGGGCGATCGCTTCGCGCCCCGCTCGAGCCATCCGCGTATTGGCCTGGACACCCGTCCGGTCTTCAAGCGCGTGCCCGGCACCGAGCACTTCTATTCCGAGCTCCCCGACGAGGTGCTCAAGGCAAATGGTTTGACCCCTCACGCGGAGGTGATGTAGATGAGCGAGACCGCAGTCAACGGCGTCGAGCCGATCATCTTCCTTGATGACGTCCACGTCACCTTTAGGACCCGTACCGGCTCGATTCTGCACCCCAACCTGGTTCACGCCGTCCAGGGTGTAACGATTAAGCTCATGCCCGGTCAGACGATCGGCATCGTCGGCGAGTCCGGTTGCGGTAAGTCCACCACCGCCAACGTCATGTGCGGCCTGCAGGCCCCCACGAGCGGCAAGGTCTACTTTAAGGGCAAGGACGTTACCAAACGTACCGCCGAGGACCGTCGCCACATGGGTCGCGTCATCTCGGTCGTGTTCCAGAACCCGGCCACGGCGCTCAACCCCCGCATGGTCGTTCGCGAGCAGCTGCTCGACCCCATGCGCGTCCACAACCTGGGTACCGAGGCCGAGCAGGAGAAGCGCGTCAAGGAACTCTTGGAGCTCACCGGTCTGCCCAGCTCCGCTGCCGAGGTTCTTCCCGGCCAGCTTTCGGGCGGCCAGCGCCAGCGCGTCGCAATTGCCCGTGCCCTGTCGCTGAACCCCGATGCCATCATCGCCGACGAGCCCACCTCGGCTCTGGACGTTTCGGTCCGCGCGCAGATTCTGAACCTGCTGACCGACCTTAAGAAGGAGCTCGGCCTGGCCATGGTGTTCATCAGCCATGACATCCAGACGGTCCGCTATATCTCTGACGACATCATCGTTATGAATGGCGGCAGGATCGTCGAGCAGGGCGAGGCCAAGCAGGTCTTCCAGCACCCCCAGGACCCCTACACCAAGATGCTGCTCGGCGCTGCGCCGTCGCTGCTGCATCCCAAGCTCGGCGAGTAGCCTCGCTTTCCCTCCCGTGCGCCCGGTTCCCTTGCCGGGCGCACCTCCGTTGCGATTTCGAAAGGTTGGGTTCACGAGCCATGCCAAGTGCTCAGGAGCTACAACATCAATTTGGTGAATATCGAGGCGCCATGCCCCGTCCATCGGATTTCGATCTCTTTTGGAAGGATCGCATGGTCGAGGCCGATGCCGTCGGGCTTGACTATGCGATTGAGACGGCATCGGTCACCGATGCCGCGACCTGCCAGCTTTTCGACCTCTGGTATACCGGCATGTGTGGCGCGCGCCTGCATGCCAAGTACCTTAAACCCGTCTCGGACGAGCCCGTGCCATTGGTACTTCAGTTCCATGGGTATCCGGGTGCAAGCCGCAGCTGGTTTGAGCAGGCGTCGTTTGCGGGCATGGGCATGGCACTCATCGCCCTCGACTGCCCCGGCCAAGGAGGTCCCTCCGAGGACATTGGTGGATTTGAGGGCACAACGGTTGCCGGGCATATCGTCGCCGGTATCGACGGCGACCCTGCCAACCTCTACTATGTCCGCTTACACCAAGATATTCGAATCCTGTGCCGCATCGTTCGCGAGCTCGAGGGCATCGATCTTTCCCGTGTGTTTGTGAACGGCGCGTCGCAGGGTGGTGGTTTGGGCATTGCGACCTGTGCGCTTAACAGCGAGCTTATCAATCGTGCCGCCATCCTCTATCCCTTCTTGTCAGATTTCCGCCTAGTCTGGGATTTGGATGCAGACGACATTGCCTACGAGGGCCTGCGCTATTGGTCTCGCTGGTTTGACGAGGACTCGACTCGTATTGACGAAGCCTATGCCAAGCTGGCGTACTTCGATTCCAAGAACTTTGCCCCTATGGTCAAATGCCCCGTGCTGTTTGGCACCGGCACAGCCGATATCGTCTGTCCGCCAGCGACGCAGTTTGCGGTCTATAACAACCTGACCTGCGAAAAGCGTCATGAGTTCTTTGAAGGCTTTGGCCACGAGGAGATTCAGGATTTTGACGATTTGATCATTCCGTTTTTCTGCAAGGGAGGGGAGGCTCATGTCTAAGTGCGAGAGCAATGTTGACGAGCTGATTGTCCCCGGGCTTGTGGGAATTCCTGGAACGGTTTCGTCAAGGCTCGCAGAATATCGGGACTGGCGCGGTGATGTCCAAGCAGATGTTTCTGATTTAGAGACATGCGCTTCGAATCTTGAGATTCAAGGCCTGGCCATTACGGCGATTGACTTTGTTAACCCCTGCGCCCGTTACTCGGAGGTCTCCTTTGAGCTCGGTGACGATGCGATTCACGCTCGTTTGATCGAGCCTGTCGGTCGTGCCCGAGTATCTGAGCGCGTGCCGTTGTGCCTGATGTTCCACGACATCGATCGGCCTGTGCGCGGCTGGCATCACATGACGAGATTTGCCGCCATGGGGTATGCCGTCCTCGCGCTGGATGACGATGTTGCTGGTGCGGACGACCTGCAGCGGGGGATTTCTTCGCCCGCTTTTGTCAAGCGCGTCCGTTGGGGTTGCGCGCTGGCGAAGGTGGCGCGCAATCTTGATGGCATGGACCCCGACCGCATCTTTGCATGGGGCGAGGGTCTTGGCGGCGGAGTCGCGCTGGCGGTTTCTGCTCTGGACGAGCGGGGCCTCGCCTGCACGGCGGTTGCCAATCCAATTCCCGGTGGCCTTGAGACGCTGTCGTCTCGGGTGCGCGGATCGGTGCTCATGGGCACATCGCTCATGGATGCCGCGAGCGACCCCAAGGGCCAGTTTGCTGTATTCAACGGTCTTGAGTGTGACCGGAGGCATATCATCTATGCCAAATACGCTCACGAGCGCATCAATGCGTTCGAAAACGAAGTCGTCGACTTCTTTAACCAAACGTTCTACCCGTGTTCTTTGGCCTAGACGGCCTGGACACTGCCAACAAGAGTGGGCGGCATAGGGCTGCCCGCCAGACAACTAAGGAGATTCTTGTGGCAACTCAGAAATTCACCGGCGTTATCCCTCCCGTCGTTGTTCCCGATACCGAAGACCACCAGCTCGATGTTGCCTCCTTTGAGCGCAGCATCAACCGCATGATCGATGCCGGCGTCGATGGCTTGTTCTTCCTGGGCTCCTCGGGCGAGGTCGTCTTCTCCACCGACGAGCGTCGCCGTCAGATCATCGCCGAGGCCGTCCGTATCGTCGACCACCGCGTTCCCGTTCTGGTCGGCATCATCGACACCGAGACCGAGCGCATGATCGAGCACGGTAAGGTCGCTCAGGAGCTGGGCGCCGATGCGCTTGTCGCCACCTGCCCGTTCTATGCCCTGCAGGGCATGACCGAGGTCGAGGAGCACTTCCGCATCCTGCATGAGGAACTCGACCTGCCCATCTTCGCCTACGACATTCCCGTGTGTGTCCACACCAAGCTCCCTTGGAAGCTCCTTGCCAAGCTCGGTGCCGAGGGCGTTCTGGCCGGCGTCAAGGATTCCTCGGGTGATGACATCTCGTTCCGCTACCTCGTTCAGGAGAACGAGAAGAACGGCCATCCGATGAGCATTCTCACCGGTCACGAGGTCGTTGTCGACGGCGCCTACCTCGGTGGCGCCGACGGTTCCGTCCCGGGTCTCGCCAACGTTGAGCCCGAGGGCTACGTGCGTCAGTGGAAGGCCGCTCAGGCTGGTGACTGGGCTACCGTCAAGGCCGAGCAGGACCGCCTCAATGAGATTTCGCACATCTGGGATGTCACCTCGGGCGTCCAGGGCTATGCCGGTGGCGTCGGCGCCTTCAAGACCGCTATGAACCTCATGGGCATCTTCGACAGCCCGACCATGCCGCGCCCGGTGAAGGCCATGACCGGCGAGAATGTCGAGGCGATTAGGAAGGTCCTCCAGGACAACGGTCTCCTGTAAAGCTTCCCCGGGCACCCGATCTTGGGGCTCAAGCGGTCGAGCGTGACCCATTAGGTCAACGCCCGACCGCTTTCACCCCAACCTCGGGCACCCGGGAAACCTTTACCAAGCTGCGGCGATAACGCAGCCTTCATTTCCTGTAGTTGTTTTTTATCTCCTAAGGAGAGCGACATGGAGAACAAGTACGTCTGCTCTGTCGATATCGGCGGAACTAAGATCGCGACTGCCATCATGGAGTACCCGGCTGACGGTAGTGTGCCCCATCCCGTTTTTGAGGCCGAGGTTCCCACCGAGGCCCAAGAGGGCGGCGAGGCCGTCTTCCAGCGTATCGAGGCGTCCATCAAGGCTGCTCTCGAGGCGAATCCCGATGTTGAGGTCCTTGGCGTCGGTATCGGTGCCGCCGGCGTTGTCGATCCCAAGACGGGTGCCATTGCGTATGCCAACGAGATCATGCCCGGCTGGTCCGGCGTTCAGTTGGGGCCGCGTCTGCGCGAGGACCTCGGTCTTCCCGTTGCCGTTGTAGGCGACGTGCAGGCTCATGCTCTGGGCGAGGCCCACTGGGGCGTCGGCAAGGGCAAGTTCTCCGTCTTGTGTCTTGGCATCGGTACGGGCATCGGCGGCGCATATGTCGAGAACGGCCGCGTGATGCAGGGCTTCCATGGTGCTGCCGGCCATATGGGCCACATCGAGTGCTCGGCTGCCGCCGGCATTCCCTGCGCCTGCGGGCGTTCCGGCCATCTGGAGTCGGTTGCTTCGGGCACTTCCATTGGTCGAATGTACGATGAGCGTTTTGGCCGCGTCGACCCCAGCCGTCCTTCGGTCGGTCGCGATGTGAACGACCTGTGCCGTGCGGGCGACGCAAAGGCGACCGAGGTCATCCATGACGCCGGCTTTGCGCTGGGTGCCAGCTTGGGCTCGCTCGCTAACATTCTGGACCCTGAGGTCATCGTGCTTTCGGGCGGCGTGATTCACCAAGGTCCCGATTGGCGTTCGCAGACGTGGAAGGATTCGGTGCACGAGGGCTATGCCAGCCAGGCGCTCGATCCGCTTCAGGACACGCCGATCCTCATCGGTTCTCTGGAGGGCGATGCTCCGCTCATCGGTGCCGCCGAACACCTTCTTGCATCGTTGAAGTAAACATAACTACCAAGTGCGCCTTCTGAGGTGCCGCAGATTGACGTGAAAGAGGAGCGAAGCGTACTTCGGTACG
>DBGBJN010000165.1:0-1656 GCA_048449885.1 Collinsella sp. | reverse complement strand
CTCGACCAGGTGTTATAGGTGTCGAGGTAGTAGCCCAGGTTCTCGGTCAGCACGGGGCCGTGGAGCGGGCAGATGATCTGGATGTCCAGGCCGGCGGCCTTCTTGAGGACGGCCTGCACAAACTTGCCGAACTTACCGACGATGCCAAAGTAGTAGCGGCGAGCCTCGCAAGCCCACCCCTCGGGATCCTCGATGTCGTTGGCGCCAAACTTGCCAAAGCCGTCAGCACTAAAGAGCACCTTGTCGGTGGACTCGTAGGAGAAGATCACCTCGGGCCAGTGAACGTTGGGGGCGCCGATAAAGGTCAGGCTGTGGCCACCCAGGTCGAGCACGTCGCCCTCTTTGACGACCACCTTGCGCTCGGGGTAGTCGGTGCCAAAGTAGTTGACCATCATGCGGAAGGCACCCATGCTGGCCACAATCTGTGCCTGGGGATAGCACTCCATAAAGGCGGCGATACCGGCGGAGTGATCGGGCTCCATGTGATGGACAACCAGGTAGTCGGGCGTACGGCCATCGAGCACGGCCTCGAGGTTGCCGAGCCACTCGTCAACAAAACCGCCGTCGACTGAATCGGCGACAGCGATCTTTTCGCCCAAGATAACGTAGCTGTTGTATGCCATACCGTTCTCGGACACATCGTACTGGCCCTCGAACAAGTCAATGTCGTGATCGTTGACGCCAATGTAGCGGATATCCTTGGTGATCTCCATCAGGCAAAGCCTCCTAGATAGACAAAAGAACCCGTCTATCATAACACTCGTCTTCATAGACACGGCTATCTGCCAGCATCCTTATCGATTGTTATTGAGGTGGAATATACCGCCGTTTACCTGCACAAACTATGCGCGCAGTATCGCCGTGCTATGTCGAATAATGAGCTGGCCGGGAATACGGATGGCAACGGTTTTGCCCGCCGTACCCGCCTCGGGAACCGCATGCTCAAACACCTCGCGTCCGCGCTGATGTAGATCGAATCGCACGGTCGTGAGCTCGTTGTGTGCCACAAAATCATCGAGCGAATCGTCGACGCCCACCACGCTCACGTCCTCGGGCACGCGCAGGCCGCTATCACACAGCGCGGCAATCGCGCCATTTGCCATCTGGTCGTTTGCCGCGTAAATCGCCGTCATGGTGCGGTCGTGCTCGGCCAGATATCTGCCGGCCTCGTAGCCGCTGTTGGCAGACCAGTCGCCCTCGAGCGGCTCTGCCGGCTCGATGTGTTTACGCTCGAGCGCATCCTGCCAGCCAGCGCGGCGAAATTGCTCGTCGACCGAGAACGACGGGCCGCCAATATAGCGAATCTGCTCGTGCCCCAGCTCAAACAGGTGATCCATAAGCAAGAGCGAGCAGCCGTAATGATCGGAGTCGACCGTGGTCACCCGCGGGTGCGCGTACATGGTAACGATGACCGTGCCAATGCCCGGCAGTGGATCAAACGTCTCAAAATCGGGCGCCATGCGGCTCATGCCGATGATGATGCCGTCCACCGGCAATGCGGCCATACGACGCGTGGCCTCGGCAAGCGAAAACTCCTCGGTCTTGGACATCTCGACCAACGTGATGGCGCAATTATGCTCGCGAGCAGCGCTGGCGATGCCGTCGATCATTGAGAGGTTGCCAAACTTGGTGACATCGTTGACGCACAGGCCGACC
>DBGBJN010000164.1:0-1590 GCA_048449885.1 Collinsella sp. | reverse complement strand
TGCCCGCGCTCGCATCGCCGCGAATCGCGCGCCCGAGCCGGTGCGTGAGGCCGAGCATCGCGTGGAGGAGCTTAAGGCCGCCGCGCAGGAGGCCACCGAGAGCGACGACATGAACAAGGCCGCCGAGATCACCGAGCAGCAAAAGGCTGCCGAGATTGAGCTCGCCGAGGCCAAGGCTGCCTGGACGGCCGAGCTCGACGCCAGCCCGCTCACCATCGATGTCTCCCAGATTGCCGACATCGTGTCCGTGACCTCGGGCGTGCCGGTGTCCTCGCTCACCGAGAGCGAGAGCCGCCGCCTGCTGCAGGCCGAAAGCGTGCTCAAGACGCGCATCATCGGTCAGGACGAGGCCGTCGAGGCCGTTGCCAAGGCCGTGCGCCGCAGCCGCTCGCCGCTCAAGGACCCGCGTCGCCCCGGCGGCAGCTTTATCTTCCTGGGCCCCACCGGCACGGGCAAAACCGAGCTCGCCAAGACGCTCGCCGAGTATCTCTTTGGCAGCAAGGACGCGCTCATCAGCTTCGATATGTCGGAGTTTGGCAGTGAGTTCGAGGTCTCCAAGCTCATCGGTAGCCCCCCGGGCTATGTGGGCCACGACGAGGGCGGCCAGCTCACCAAGGCTGTTCGCCGTCACCCGTACTCGGTCGTGCTGTTCGACGAGATCGAGAAGGCGCACCCCGACATCTTCAATATCCTGCTGCAGGTGTTGGAGGAGGGCCGTCTGACCGATAGCCAGGGCAAGACGGTCGACTTCCGCAATACGGTGATCATCATGACGTCAAACGTGGGCGCCCGCGAGATCGCGCAGGATGCGAGCGTTGGCTTTGGCACCACCGGCGAGCAGAGTCTCACGTCGAGCGAGATCAAGGGCCGTGCGATGGGCGAGCTCAAGCGCCTGTTCCGCCCCGAGCTGCTCAACCGTATCGACGACATCGTGGTGTTCCAGAAGCTCTCGGGCGAGAACCTGACCAAGATTGCGCACCTGCTGGTGGACGATCTGCGCCAGCGCCTGATCGCAAACGGCATGAACATCAAGCTTACCGATGCGGCCTACGACAAGATTGTGGCGGAGGGTACCGACCTCACCAACGGCGCGCGTCCTCTGCGTCGTGCCATCCAAAAGCTCATCGAGGATCCGCTGTCCGAGGAGCTGCTGGCCGGTGAGTGGGGCGAGGGCGATACCGTCCTGTGCGACGTGGTCGACGGCAAGTTTGTCTTTAGCCACGGCACGGGTGAGATTCCGGCGCCGCGTCCGGCGGGTGCACTCGGGGGCGATACCGCTCCGGCGGCGCCGCACACCGGAAACGCCGCGCCTGTGAGCAGTGGCGTGAGCTCGGGCCCCGGCGGCATGATGCAAGCCGGTTCCGGCGCGCTGTAGGGCGTGGCGACAATTTGATACGCGCAATCGAGGCGCTCCGGAAAGGGCGCCTCGATTTGTAGAGCTGCGGTAACTGTGACCGTTACGCTATGCGGTCCACCGTTAGCCGATGATGCGAGGGCGCTCGGCGTTTTCGACTGGTTTATGCACGCAAAGTCTGGGAATATACAAGTCGCATGTCTTACTGTCTAACCAGTTGCGCCAAGGAGGCACCA
>DBGBJN010000163.1:0-9990 GCA_048449885.1 Collinsella sp. | reverse complement strand
CGACCAACGGCACGGCCGGGTAGCCGCGTGCGGCGCGGATAACCGCTGAAGGCATCTAAGCGGGAAGCCGTTCCAGGGATTAGTTCTCCTTCCGGTAAGGGCCCAGGTAGACTACCTGGTCGATAGACGGCAGGTGCAAGGCTGGCGACAGCCTCAGCCGAGCCGCACTAATCGCCCGAGCTCTTCCGGAACCGCACCTCGCGGCCCGCGGGACATGCGCTCTTAGGCGCGGTCCGGGCACGAGGATGCCCCCGAGTCACCTCCCCTATGCGCCATGCGGCCCCCAGGGCACGTGAGTGAGACACCGGACACCGAAGATACGGTGGGCGCCGCCCACCGGTCAGCGGCCAGAGCATGGGGGGCACGCCCGGTCCCGTTCCGAACCCGGAAGCTAAGCCCCATCGCGCCGAGAGTACTGCGGGGTCAGCCCGTGGGAGGCCAGGGCGCCGCTGACCGGTGGACGGCACCGAGCCGTACGCTTGAACTGAGAAGGGGGAGGGCGCGCGGCCTCCCCCGTTTTGCGTTTACGGGGCGTAAATGACTCAATTACACGAGACGATCTTATCGTTTTTGGTATTGAGCCCTTATTTAAAGAAGATAAATCGAATAACAAGGGCAACTGCTATGGCCACAATGATCAAAAGCAGGATTGTCAGTCGATGCTGCTTGCGTCGTTTACTTGATGAAACGAAGATTGATTTTCCCTGTTTTGGCGTTTCGAGATAGCGAGCCGAATGCGTCAAGGTTTGCTTGGGTCGTGGACCTCTTTGTTGATGAGCGGCGGATGCTTTCAGTGGCTCCTCACTAGCTGTGCTGTTTTTAGATAATGGTGCGTCTTTCAGATATACAGGGTCTCCCGAGGCAACGCCCATATGTTTACGTCCCGTTTGGGCATCCTCGAGCGTTTGATATCGATTTCTCGTCACATATTCGGGCTCCGGATCATTAATGGGCTCTTGCGAGATGTGGGGGCGATGGAACCGTGGCGGCTGCGTAGAAGTATCTTCGCCCTGCGTCGGCATAAACATATTGTTCTGGTTTTGGTCGTCCATGATGCCCTTTAGCTCGTTACCAACAACGTGTACGCGCTCATTGTAAGCCCCCTGTTATTTGTAGCTGCGAACATACTTGTTATTTAAGCTCTGGTTCAAAGAACCTTAACCTTATTAAAACCTGAGTCATACACACTTAGATATGCTTATAGTACTGGACTCAAAAAACTTTATAGTCGATGTATATATAAGCACTGTGTGGGCATATATAAGAGCGTCAAAAGAAGTCCCAGTCACCTAGAAGATGGCTCGGCAGTCCTAAAAGGAGTGGTAAACATGGCAAGCATGGTTCCTTATCGTTCGGTTTTTGGCGTTCGTCCTTCTGCTAGCTCGTTGTTCGATCTGTTTGATGATATGACCGACCTTGCAAACAACTCGATTGCTTCCAAGGCGTTCCCCGTTGACGTTGAGGATAAGGGCGATGGCTATGAGGTCAAGGCTTATCTGACCGGCGTCGCCAAGGACGATATCGATGTCGAGCTTAACGAGGGCCGTCTGTCCATTAGCGTGAATGTCGAGGAAGACGAGGAGAACGAGGGCAAGAACTTCCTGCAGAAGGAGTTCAGCTCGTACAGCGCGACGCGTGGCGTGTATCTTAAGGACGCTTCGAGCGAGGGCCTCTCGGCTAAGTACGCTGACGGCATCCTGACCGTTACGGTTCCCAAGATCGTCGAGAAGAAGAACGTTACGAAGATCTCCATCGAATAACTTCGTTGGTGTTCTTCGCTATTAAAAGACAGCAAAAGGGGCTGGGAAGCGATTCCCGGCCCCTTTTGCTGTTTAGGACAGTCTATTGAATGGTTGCTGGCCGATACTGGCTTGCGGGGCGTATCGAGAGTTTTCGCGATCCTTGGAGAAGGGTGGCGGAGCTGCCGAGCTCGTCATCCAGGGTTGCGGCTAGAGCTTTGGCATAGCTTTTGACGGTAAGGCTCGGACGATTGTTGTCTTGGCTGATATGCATGGCAATGAGCTGTTCGGTGCGATCGGTAACAAGTTCGCGCGCGGCTTCGGCGGCTTGGCCGTTGGAGAGGTGTCCCCTTGCAGACAGGATGCGCTCTTGAAGAAAGCGGGGATATTCTCCCTCGCGCAGCATGGTCACATCGTGGTTGCTTTCGAGCGCGAGGACTCGACAATCTTTGAGGGTGTTCATGGCTTGGCTCGATAGCTCTCCGGTGTCGGTAGCAAAGCCGATGGAATCATCGAGGGTGTCGAATCGAAAGCCGATTGGATTTATGACATCGTGTGATGTTGAGTAGGTTTGCACGTGGATGCCGGCAATGGATAGGGTTTCACCGGGGTCGAATTCCTCGACAGGCAGATGCGAAAGATTTTCTTTGCTCGAAAGTGTGCCCCTGCTGGCAAAGAGGGGACCGTGCCAGTGCTTGCACCAGACATCGAGACCCTTGATGTGATCGCTATGCTCATGAGTAATGAGAAGAGCCGAGACGTTGTCTGCCGAGAGTCCCAGTTCTGCCATGCGCTTTAATGTCTCGCGGCGAGAAAGACCGTCGTCAATCATGATGAGCCCCCGGGGGCCTTCGATGAGCGCGCAGTTGCCTTTTGAGCCGCTGCCAAGGATATGAAGGTGCAGACGAGACATAAGATTCCAAAGGATACAATGGGTGCGGACGAATAGAGGAGGAAGCAAATGCCTACGGTATCACAGCATTACGGACACCATGCCGTACCCGGGGCAGTCGATGAGACCCGAACGAGGCAGCAGGCTGCTCCTGTCGTGCTCATGGTATCAGGCGGCGCGGACTCGACGGCACTGCTTCTTATGGCGTGCACATCAAAGCTGGATATCCAAGACGGGCGCGGTGTTGCCCCCATTGCTCGCGAGCGCCTGCATGTGCTGCATGTGAACCATCATCTGCGCGGCAAGGCGTCCGATGGCGACGAGGCCTTTGTGCGTGAGCTCTGCGCGAAATATGGTTTACCGCTGTGCGTGGAGCACGCTTATTTTGATGGGGAGTCGGGCAATATTGAGGCCGCGGCCCGCGAGGTGCGCTATGCCGCGGCGCGGAGGTATGTTCGCGAGCTCTGCGCCCAGACGGGGGCACCGCGAACGGCGGCTCGTATCTGCACCGCGCACACGTCTTCGGATCGCGCGGAAACGTTTTTGATGAACGCGATTAAGGGTTCGGGGCCCGCTGGCCTATCGAGCATTCCTCGCCGGAGGAATATCGTGGTACGTCCCTTGCTCGACCTAACTCATGGCGAGCTCGTGGGCTATCTACAGGTACATGGTCAGCCGTGGCGTGAAGACGAGAGCAATGAGGATATCTCGTATCTGCGAAACTACGTGCGCCATCGAGTAATGCCAGTGGTGGCGCAGCGCAACGCGAGCGTCTGCAAGACGATTGGCGCCGCCTGCGAGATCTTAGGCGATGAGGACGCGTTTTTGTCTCAGCTTTCGGCACAGGCGTTTCGAAGCTGTTTGCGCAAAGAGGCAGCGGGTGCGCTGGTGCTCGATGCCAGGCGCCTGGCTGCGGCCGAGGTGGTAATCGCGCGGCGCATCGTGCGACTGGCGATTAAGCGCATCGATCCGGACGCTCGTCCCGAGATGCGACATGTGGAGCGAGTCCTTTCCTGCGTTGCCGAGGGCACCGGCTCGGTCACGCTTCCGGCGGGGATTGACGCACGCATTGAGTTTGGCATGCTGGCGTTTAAGGCGCCGGCGGCTCGCGAGGGCCTGGTCGCGGACTGGGTTACCGTACCCGGTCGTTTGCCGTTGGGCGGGGGACGTATGCTGGTCACAGAACCGATGGCTGTTGAGCCGGGATGCGATATCGTGCGCCGCGCCCGTGAGCTTGCGGCTGCCGGGGAAGTGACAGCTTTGGTAGACGCGGCTGCCCTGGGTTTTGCCGACAGCGATAGTGAGCGGATCCTGGCGGGCTCGCGTGGCGAGATCCCTGCCGAGGCGCGATTGGCGCGCCTGTGGGTGGACGGTCCCGCACCGGGAGACGTGATGTGCCCGTTAGGGATGAGTGGCCGAAGCAAGAAAGTATCCGACTTGCTAGGTGAGGCTCGCATTCCCGTTTCCGAGCGCGCCGGCGTGCCCATGGTAAGGACGGCGCCGGGGGGTGCCGTGGTGTGGGTCGCCGGAGTTCGTGCGGACGAGCGTTTTAAGTGCACGGCCGCAACGCGCGTGGCCTATCTGCTTCGCGTGGTTGACGCGGATTAGCTTCTCGCACCAGCTATTCTGTGCGACGTTGACGGTATTCCCGCGCTGATGGCGTGCGGGCTGGAAAATATACCCCGTGCGCTGCTAGAATGTGAAGTTCGCGTCCATACGGCGGTGTGTGGGCGATAAGCACAAGAAAGGGTTGTCATGGCTTCTCAACATCCGGATATCGAGAAGGTTCTGTTTACGCAGGAGGATATCGACGGTATCGTCTCTCGCCTGGGCGAGGAGATTACACGCGACTATGCGGGTAAGGATCTGGTGCTGATTGCGGTCCTACGCGGCGCCGTGGTCTTTATGGGCGACCTGATGCGCAAGATCGAGCTGCCGACCAACATCGATTTCATGGCTGTTTCGAGCTACGGCGACGGCGTGAAGTCTTCCGGCATCGTGCGTATCATTAAGGACCTGGATATCGACATCCGTGGTCGCGACGTGCTGATCGTCGAGGACATTCTGGACTCGGGTCTGACGCTCAAGTATCTGATGAAGAACCTCGAGAGCCGCAAGCCCGCTTCTCTGGAGGTCGCCGCCTTCCTGTGGAAGGACGTTGAGGACCGCACCTCGGCCATCACGCCCAAGTATGTTGGAACCCATTGCCCCGATGCCTTTGTGGTGGGCTACGGCCTCGACTATGCCGAGCGCTATCGTAACCTGCCGTATCTGGGCATTTTGAAACCGGAGGTTTATTCGTAAGATGCCCGACGACCGTAACGATAACAATTCCCAGACTCCCCGGGAGCCTAAGATCCCGGGGATGCCCGGAGGCAAGAAGCCCACGCGTACGGGCTGGCTGTATTTTATTTTGGCTTGCGCACTTCTGGGCTACGCCTTCTTTAACATGGGCTCCGGCTTTGCCAATTCCAGCAATACCGTAAAGCTCGCGACGAGCGAGATGGTGAGCGCCATCAAGCAGGATCGCGTCGAAGATCTGACCTATACGGTCCAAGACGGAAGCGTGACGGGTCATTACTGGAAGACGAAGAAGGACAAGGGCGATACGAGCGAGCTCAAGAGCTTCTCCTCGACCTATGTCGGCTCCGATTCGCTTGCCGAGCTCATGGCGGAGCACCCCGACACTAAGTATATCGTCAACACCAACGACCCCGATTTTTGGGGCGACTTGGCGATGAGTGTGCTTCCGACGATCGCCCTTATCGCCATCATGTTCTACTTTATGCGCCAGATGATGGGCGCCAACAACAGGAACATGCAGTTTGGCAAGACCAACGCCAAGACCAACGAGGCCACACGCCCCAAGGTCAAGTTTGAAGACGTTGCCGGAGTGGACGAGGCAGTCGAGGAGCTCGAGGAGATCCGTGACTTTTTGAGCGATCCGGATCGCTATCGCAAGCTGGGCGCCAAGATCCCGCGTGGCGTGTTGCTGGTTGGCCCTCCGGGCACCGGTAAAACGCTGCTGGCCAAGGCCGTTGCCGGCGAGGCGGGCGTGCCGTTCTTTAGCATCTCGGGTTCCGACTTTGTCGAGATGTTCGTAGGTGTCGGCGCCAGCCGTGTGCGTGACCTCTTTAAGGAGGCCAAGTCCCAGGCCCCGTCGATCATCTTCATCGATGAGATCGATGCCGTGGGACGTCAGCGTGGAGCTGGCTTGGGCGGCGGTCACGACGAGCGCGAGCAGACGCTCAACCAGCTGCTGGTCGAGATGGACGGCTTTGAGGAAAGCGAGTCGGTCATCCTGATCGCTGCGACCAACCGTCCTGACATCCTGGATCCGGCATTGCTGCGTCCCGGCCGTTTTGACCGTCAGGTTACGGTCGACCGTCCGGATGTGAAGGGCCGCGAGCAGATCTTGCGCGTGCATGCCGAGAACAAGCCGATGGACGAGGACGTTAAGTTTGAGAAGCTCGCCCAGATGACCGTTGGCTTTACTGGCGCCGATTTGGCGAACCTGCTCAACGAGTCTGCGCTGCTGGCTGCTCGCCGTCATCGTTCCGTGATCTCGATGGACGAGGTCGAGGAATCGATGGAGCGTGTGATTGCCGGACCGCAGCGCAAGGGTCGCGTGATGACCGAGGCCGAGCGCACCACGATTGCCTACCACGAGAGCGGTCACGCTTTGGTGGGCCACATCCTGGAGCACTCCGATCCGGTCCACAAGATCTCGATCGTCAGCCGCGGTCAGGCTCTGGGCTACACGCTGCAGCTTCCGCAGGAGGACCACTTCCTCAAGACCAAGAACGAGATGCTCGACGAGCTCGCCGTGTTCTTGGGCGGCCGCGTTGCCGAGGAGCTCATGTGCGATGACATCACGTCGGGCGCGAGCAACGATCTGGAGCGCGCAACCAAGATGGCGCGCGAGATGGTCACGCGCTTGGGCATGAGCGAGGAGCTGGGCACGCAAGTGTTTGGCGAGGCGCAACATCAGGTGTTCCTTGGTCGCGATTACGCCGATCACCAGGATTACTCCGAGGAGACGGCGCGCCGCATCGATATCGAGGTTCAGCGCATTATGCGTGAGGCCCATCGTCGTGCGGTCGAGATCCTGGACGCCCGTCGCGATCAGCTCGATCTGATGGCGAAGGTGCTGCTTGAGCGCGAGACTGTCGAGGGCGATGCCGTGAATGCCCTGCTCGATAACGAGTGGGACGCCTACCTTGAGCGCGAGGGCGATATCCTGGCGGCCAAGGAGGAGCGCAATGCCAAGGCGGCCGGCATGCCGACCAAGAAGCGCGTGCCTCGCATGAGCGAGGAGGAGCTGGCGGCTGATGCCGCGGCCTTTGCGCAGGCGGCCATGCAGGAGGATGCCGAAGCCGCATCCGATGATGCTGGCGATGACCATGCCGTCGTCGATGCCGACGCCGATACCGACGTCGACAAATAGTCCTTGTAACAAAAGCCTCCGCGGGGAAACCTGCGGAGGCTTTTTCTTTTGAGCGATATGGGGCCGTCTGTTGATTGGGGACAGACTTAAATGAGCGTTTTCACGCATTTAAGTCTGTCCCCAATCAACATTGCTGCGGCACTTTGCTCGGCTAAAGCGTACAATAGCGCCTATGCGAAAGGGGAACAGATGATCAACGAAACTATGTATGCTCGCGGCGCGGAAAGCTCCATCATCCGTGAGATTTTTAGCTATGGCCTTGAGCGCAAGGCGCAGATCGGTGCGGAAAACGTATTCGATTTTTCGCTGGGCAATCCGAGCGTTCCGGCGCCCGCTGCTGTGGCTGAGTCGATTAAGAAGGCCCTGGAGCTGCCGAGCGACCAGCTGCACGGCTACACGCCCGCACCGGGCCTGCCGCAATGTCGTGCCGCTGTGGCCGAATCGCTCAACCGCCGCTTTGGCACGAGCTATGAGGGCAAAGACGTATTTATGACGGTGGGTGCCGCGGCTTCGCTCACCTGCACGCTCAACGCCGTTACGAACCCGGGCGACGAGGTTATTGTTATCGCCCCGTACTTTCCGGAGTATCGCGTTTGGATTGAGAAGGCCGGCTGTACGTGTGTTGAGGCGCTCGCCGATGAAGATACGTTCCAGCTGAGCGTGGACAACGTGCTCAAGGCGATCAGCGATAAGACGGCGGCCGTCATCATTGACTCTCCCAACAATCCGACCGGTGCCGTATATACATGCGACACGCTGACGCGACTGGCCAATGTTCTGCGCGAGGCCAACGCTCAGCGCGATCCCGAGAATCCGATTATGCTCATCTCGGATGAGCCGTACCGCGAGATTGTGTACGGTGCCGAGGTGCCTTGGGTGCCCTCGATCTACGAGCACACCATCGTGTGCTACTCGTATTCCAAGTCGCTGTCGCTGCCGGGCGAGCGCGTGGGGTGGATCTTGGTTCCCAACACCAATCCGCAGGCTGCCCGTCTGATGCCGGCTGTTGCGGGTGCTGCCCGTACGCTAGGTTTTGTATGCGCACCGGCACTCTTCCAGCGCGTAATCATCGATTGCATCGATGAGCC
Organism: Collinsella sp.; assembly: GCA_048449885.1. GTDB lineage: Bacteria > Actinomycetota > Coriobacteriia > Coriobacteriales > Coriobacteriaceae > Collinsella. The sequence goes on along the minus strand of DBGBJN010000163.1, from coordinate 1,824 downwards.
GAGCGATGTCGAGGCCTATGCGCGCAACCGCACCGCGCTTACCGACGCACTAACGGAGTACGGCTACACCTATGTTGAGCCGGATGGTGCATTCTACCTGTGGGTGAAGGCACTCGAGCCCGATGCGAATGCGTTTTGCAAGCGCGCAAAGAAGTATGAGTTGCTTGCGGTTCCCTCGGACAGCTTTGGTATGCCGGGTTGGTTCCGCCTGGGCTATTGCGTGAGTTACGAAACGATTGTCAATTCGCTACCCGCTTGGAAACAGTTGGCGGACGAGTATCGTTAAAAGTAAAGCGCTCTGCCTACAATGTTTTACGTGAAACGGGGTTTGGTGTTAAGCCGGACCCCGTTGTCATGAACGTTGTGTCTTTGGGATGGAGTGGTTTTACGACTATCGAAGGCTATGCGTACAATGAATATAAGCGACGGCCGTGCCAGATAAGGAGACCTGATGCCCTACCTGCTTTCTTGTGACATTCATACCCATACGATGTTCTCTGCGCATGCATATTCGACCATTGAGGAGAATGTGTACTGGGCGGCAGAGCGTGGCCTGCAGGTGCTCGGATCTGCCGACCATCTGAGCTCTATGGTTACGGCTTGCCCCAATGACCTGCGCAGTTACCAGTTCTTTATCAACCAGGATATCTGGCCGCGCATTTGGAGCGGCGTGCTGGTGCTGCGTGGTGCCGAGGCCGATATCGTTTCGCTGGACGGAAGCCTGTTTGGCGAGGACACTCCTGTCACGCTCGATATTGCCGGCGATTCGTACAGCCGTCAGCATTCGCTGTTCGATTTGGTTACGCGAAATTTGGATTATTTGGTTGCGAGCGTGCATAATCCGCAGATTGCTGAAGGCGCGACGCTGGCCCAGACGACCGAGATGTATATCAATGCCCTGGAGCACCCCAAGGTGTTCATGCTGGGTCACACGGGGCGTTCGGGCGTGCCGTTCGATATCGACGAGGTGCTGTTGGCAGCTAAGGCCAAGCACAAGATTATCGAGATCAACAACCATAGTCTTGAACACGGTGTCGACACTGAGCATTGGGCCGTATGCCGCAAGATCGCCGAGCGCTGCGCCGAGCTGGGCGTGGGCATTGGCGTGTCAACCGATGCCCACATTGGCATGGCCATTGGCAAGCTCGATCACGCGCGCAAGATGCTCGACGAGATTCACTTCCCGCTGGATTTGATCGTGACGCGCGACCGCGAGACGCTGCTGCGCGAGATGGCGGCAGCCGGCGTGTGCGATCTGCGCAATGGGATGTAGCGGAGTTTATAAACCAAGCGAAGGGGGGCGGCCCAGGCGGGTCGCCCCCTTTCTTGTCCCAAAAATCTACTGAGGTTGGTTAGCGGCGTTCGAGGACCGCTACGGTTTCGGTGTGGTCGGTGTGAGGGAACATGTCGACGGGCGTGATCTTGAGCAGGCAATAGCCTCCGTCGAGGAGCTGATGCAGGTCGCGCTCTTGAGTTACGGGGTTGCAGCTGATATAGGTGATGCGGCGCGGCTTAAGCGCGCAGGCAGCTTCGAGGAACTCGGGCGTGGAGCCGGCGCGCGGCGGATCGATGGAAAGGACATCGACCCGCTCGTTGTTATCGGCGGCATCCAGGATGTAATCGGTGGCGTCGTCGACCATAAACCAAGCGCTGCGGGTGAGGCCGTTGAGCTCGGCATTGCGGCGTGCGTCGGCAATGCCCGCCGGGTTGCGCTCCACGCCGAGCAGCATAATGCCGATACCCTTGTTCTGGGCATCTTTAGCTGCGCAAAGACCGATGGTACCGCTGCCACAGTAGGCATCCATGAGCACATCGCCCTGGTGC
>DBGBJN010000162.1:0-5545 GCA_048449885.1 Collinsella sp. | reverse complement strand
ACGCTCCTGGTCGGTGCCGGCCTTGATGGACATCTCCAGCGTCTCGCTCGTCTGCTTGATCAGGCGCTTGATCATGCTGTTGACGTCTTCCTCGGTCACGTCGCGGCGCTCGTTAACCTCGATATTCTTCACCTCGGCCTTGACCTGGCGAATGATAGACAGGCGAACCTTGTCCTTGGCCTTCATGGCCGCAATCATTTCCTTCTGCAGCTCTTCGTTGGTCATCTGCAAATCCTCCTCAATAGTGTGGGCGGCACTCGCGCGAGCACCGTCCCATGATTACTCAGTCGTCGACGAATCGTCGGTCGAGCTCTTGGTGACGCCCTTTAGACTCACGTTATAGGGTACGTCCTTGGGCATGGGGTTAACGGTGATGTCGGCGTCCTTCTTGTACTGCTCCAGCCACTCGCTGTACGCGGTGCTTGCCGCCTGCGTCTTCACCACGTTGGAGATGTACTTCTTGATGTCCTTGGGCACCTGCTTAATGTCATCGACCTGGCTATCGACATGGAAGTAGTCGGTGCACTTGATGATGTGATAACCATAGGTCGACTCGACGACGTCGCTCACATCGCCCTTGTTGAGTCCCTCGAGCGCCGCCTGGTAGCTGTCGACGAAGGTGGTGAGCTTGTCCCAGCCCACATCGCCCTTCTTCTCCTTGGAGCCGGTATCGTCGGAGTACTGCTCCACGGCGTCCTCAAAGCTCAGTTCGCCGGAGTTGATTTTGTCCAGGCACTCCTGCGCCTTGTCCTTGGCGGCGGCCTTGTCCTCGTCAGATGCGTCGGAATCAACCTTGATCAGGATGTTCGACGAGCGGCGGGCATCGTTGTAGTTAGACAGGTTCTCGTTGATGTAATCGACGATCTCACTGTCCTTGGGTTTACTGGTGGGCGCCACGGCGTCCTTAAGCTTTTGCTGTGCCAGGTTCTCCTTGAGCGAGTCCTTGTAGGTGTCCTCGGTATAGCCGTAGGTCTTAAGGGTCTTCTTAAAGGCCTTGGCACCGCCCGCGCTCTTGCACGCGTCCTTCCATGCCTTCTCGACCTCCTCGTCCGACACCGTCACGCCGTTTTCCTTCTGCGCCTGCTGGAGCAGAATCTGCTGCGTGTAGGAATCGATGAGCTGCTTGCGGTACTTTTTGGGCGTCAGGTCGTTGTCGACCAGATACTGCGCCCAGTCCTTGTCCTTGGTGTAACCGTAGGACGTGCGCATGCTCATGATCTGCTTGGTCACGGTGTCCTCGGTGAGGTTGGTACCGTTGATGGTGGCGGCGACACCGCCGGTAAGCTTGTAGCTCGAGGTATCCTCTGCCTGCGACATGAGACCGGAGCATGCCATGGCCGAGACGGAAAGCAGCATTGCCAGCACGCCGATAACCACCAGGACGATCTTGACGGTCTTAGACACGTACGTCTTGCGCTGCTTCTTACGAGAGCTGGAGGCAGCGCGGGACCGTTGCTCGGGCGACGGCGCGGCCTCGGGGTTCTTTTTCTTGTTTGCCATGTTTGGCCTTTCGCATCACGAATCGAACAAACGCCATTGTGTCACAACGCAGCCCCCGCGGCACACCTGGTGCATGGGGGACAGGTTAATCTGCACCATTTTGGTGCAAAGGGGACAGGTCTGGCAGTTGGCAGTTAGGGACGTTCCTTTTCTGCCGGCGGTTAGGGACGGTCCCCAGTGCCGGCCTTAAAAGTGTCGACGGATGGCGTCGACCATGCCCTGCGGCATGGTTTGGCCGAGTACATCGGCTGCAGCGTCGGCATCCATAAAGATATTCATGAGCGCCTGAAGTGCCTCGACCTGACCGCCCGGCTCGGCAATGCCCAGGTTGATGACGATCTGCGCCGGCACCGGGGCGCCCATGCCCGCCATCGCGTTGAACGTCACAGGTGCGGCGGGCTTTACCACCGCGATATAGGGCTTGGCCACAAATCCCGGATCGGTATGCGGAATGGCGATGTTTGCCGCCGGCATAGCGAGACCCGTGGGATAGGCGTCCTCGCGCGTGCGGACGGCGTTGAGCCAACCCTCGGCAATGTAGCCGCGCGGGGCAAGCTCACCCTCGAGCCGCGCAAACACCTCGCCCGGCGACACGCACTCCCAATCAAAAAACACCAGCTCAGGCGTAAACAATGCTTCGTTATCCGCCATGGGCCCACCTCTCTCACCTAGTCACCTGCGACGTTCTTTAACGACTAGTCACTGAAGAACGTCGCAGGTGACTACCTAAAACAAAGGATGGCCACTTGCGCCTTGGCGCCAATGACCACCCTGACTACTCGGCTAAATTGTACTGTGCGCTACTAGCCACGAGGCGCATCAATTGCGACCTTGCCGCTCTCCAGCACGTGAACGCGACCGTCGGCGAGCATCTGCACGACCTCGGGATACAGCACATGCTCAATCGCGTGGATGTGCTCCTCGAGCGTGTCGACATCCCAACCTTCCTCGACAGCCAGCGCGCGCTGGGCGATGATGGGGCCGTTGTCGTAGATCTCGTTGGCAAAATGTACGGTCACACCGGTCACCTTGACGCCGCGCGCAAAGGCATCGTCAATCGCATGCGCGCCGGTAAAGCTCGGCAGCAGTGCCGGATGTAAGTTGACCACGCGGTTGGGAAACGCCGCCAGCAGCGGCGTATGCACCATGCGCATGTAACCGGCCATGACCACATATTCGCAGCCGCGCTCGAGCAGCTCGTGCGCGATGATCTCGTCGGCGGCAATGGGGTCGGCATAGACATCCTTGGACAGCGTAAGCGTCTGGATACCCGCACGCTCGGCACGCTGCAGACCCTTGGCCGAAGGACGGCTCGACACCACAAGCTCAATTGAGGCATTGAGCTTATCCGCGGCGATTAGGTCGATCAGCGCCTGCAGATTGGTGCCGGAGCCGCTGATAAGCACGCCGATCTTGAGCGGCTCAGCCGTATCGGTACCGGTCGGACGGGTATAGGGCACAAAGTCCAGGCCCTCGGCGGCAGCCATCTGCTCGTTAGCGCTCATCGGAGTACACGACCTTACCGGAACCCTCGACGCACTCGCCCACGCGGAACGGCTTCTCGCCCAGCGCAACCAGAGCCTCGGTCACCGCGGCCTCGTCCTCGGGGGCGACGATCAGGCACAGGCCAACGCCCATGTTGAAGGTCTTGCACGCCTCGTTGGGCGCGAGGTCGGCCTGGCGCGACACATAGGTGATGACGGGCGGAACGTCCCAGCCCATCTCGGCACCGTTACGGGTGACCACGGCGTCGACGTCGTCGGCAAGCGCGCGGTTGAGGTTCTCGGTGATACCGCCGCCGGTGATGTGGGCGATAGCGTGCACCGGAGCGCCGCCGCGCAGCAGCTCAAGAACCGGCTTGACGTAGATGCGCGTGGGAGCCAGCAGAGCGTCGGCCAGCGATGCGCCGCCGAGCTCCTCGAGCGGGCGGCTCAGCTCCTCGGCCTTAGCGGCGGCCTCGGGCGTGCCCGGCTTGATGCCGTCAACGCCGATGACCTTGCGCACGAGCGAGTAGCCGTTGGAGTGCACGCCGGTGGAAGGCAGGCCCAGAATCACGTCGCCGGGGCGGACGTTCGCGGGGTCGAGCATCTTGGGGCGGTCGACGACACCCACGGTAAAGCCGGCGAGGTCGTAGTCGGCAGGCGCCATGACACCGGGGTGCTCGGCCATCTCGCCACCCACGAGCGCGCAGCCCGCGAGCTTGCAGCCATCGGCCACGCCCTTGATGATCTTTGCCATGTGCTCGGCCTCAATGTGGCCGATGGCAACGTAGTCCAGGAAGAACAGCGGCTCGGCGCCCGAAGCCAAAATGTCGTTGACGCACATGGCGACCAGGTCCTGGCCCACCGTCTCGTGACGGTCCATGATCTGGGCGACCACGAGCTTGGTGCCCACGCCGTCGGTACCGCTGATCAGGATCGGGTCTTCCATATCCTTAAGTGCGGCGGCCGAGAACAGGCCACCAAAGCCACCGATACCGCCGATGACCTCGGGGCGGTTGGTGTCCTTAACCATTTGCTTAATAGCATCGACGGCGCGGCCACCCTCGGCGGTATCGACGCCGGCATCCTCATACGTCACATGCTTGCTGTCGCTCATCTGAGCCTTCCTCTCACACTACCGTCCGCCGCCCGGGCGCCAAACGGTGCTCATAGTTGTCCTCGATTCGGCGCACATCCTGACAACGCACGCCGCTCAATCAACAAAACAGCAGGTAAAACCTACCAAAATAAACCTGTCCCTAAATGGCAGGTTTTAGGCCTCGCAGTGCTTCTCTTCCCAGCTGCGGTCATCGTATTTCTCGACCACGGCGTCGTCGTCAAAGTGCAGCGGCTTATCCAGGTTACGGGGCTTAAAGCCCTCCATAAACTTGTCGCGGCCAAAGCTCTCGGGAATCGCCACGGGATAACGGCCGGTAAAGCACGCATCGCAGTAGCCGCCCTTGGGCATGACCTTCAGCAGGCCCTCAACCGAAAGGAAGGCCAGCGAATCGGCGCCGATATACTCGCAGATCTCCTCGACCGTCTTGTTGGCGCTGATGAGCTGCGACTGCACGTCGGTATCGATACCGTAGAAGCACGGCCAGATGACCTCGGGCGAGTTGATGCGGATGTGAATCTCCTTGGCGCCGGCATTGCGCAGCATCTTGACGAGCTGCACCATGGTGGTGCCGCGTACGATGGAGTCGTCGATCACGACAAGGCGCTTGCCCTCGATGTTGTCGCGCAGCGGGTTGAGCTTCATGCGCACGCCCATGGCGCGCAGCTCCTGCGTGGGCTCGATAAACGTACGGCCCACATAGCGATTCTTGATGAGGCCCTCGCCAAAGGGAATGCCGCTCTCGTGCGAATAGCCCTCCGCGGGCGGCAGGCCGGAGTCGGGCACGCCGATGACCAGGTCGGCCTCGACGGGCTCCTCGTGTGCCAACTGACGACCCATGTCGTAGCGGCAGGCGTAGACGCTCTTGCCGTTCATGATGGAGTCGGGGCGGGCAAAGTAGACCTGCTCAAAGATGCAGTTAGCGGACTCTTCGGCTGCGGGCACACCCTGCTCGGACACCAGACCCTCGGCGCTGATGCGCAAGATCTCGCCGGGGCGGACATCACGGACATACTCGGCGCCCACGATATCGAGTGCGCACGTCTCGGAAGCAACGACCCAGCCGCCGGCGCGCGTGACATGGACGGCGGAGTCGACCGTCGAGGCACCGTCTTGCGAGGGCAGCTGCGAAACAGAAGCGGCGTCGGCCTGGTCCAGGCCCTCGTCCACGAGCTTGCCCAGCACCAGCGGGCGAATGCCATGCGGGTCGCGGAATGCGTAGAGCGCCTGCTCGTTGATGAGCGTCATGGCGTAGCCGCCGCGCACGAGCTCCATGGTCTTGCGAATGCCCTCGCGCAGATGGCCTGTACGCTGAGTAAAGTAGCCGATGAGTTTGGTCGCGACCTCGGAATCCGAGTTGGAGAGGAACGGTACGCCCAGCTCGATCAGCTGGCGACGCAGCTCGTCGGTGTTGACGAGGGTGCCGTTGTGCGCGAGCGCGATAATG
>DBGBJN010000161.1:0-14169 GCA_048449885.1 Collinsella sp. | reverse complement strand
CCATCACGGCAACCTTTCGGCATCGCTGCGCGAGACGGCCGAGGAGCTCATGCGCGACGAGGAGCAGGCGCAGACAACCGTCACCACCTCTACGCTGGAGCTCGGTATCGATATCGGCCGCCTGGAGCGCGCCTTCCAGATCGATGCACCGTTTACCGTCAGCTCCTTTTTGCAGCGCATGGGGCGCACAGGCCGTCGCGACCTTCCGCCCGAGATGTGGTTTGTCATGCGCGAGGAAGAACCCGAGCCGCGCACGATGATGCCCGAAACCATTCCCTGGAAGCTCCTGCAGGGTATCGCGCTCGTACAACTCTATCGCGAGGAAAAGTGGGTCGAGCCGCCCGAGCTCGATCGACTCCCCTACAGCCTGCTCTATCACCAGACTATGTCGACCCTCGCCAGCACCGGCGAGCTCACGCCGGCCGAACTTGCCCAGCGCGTGCTCACGCTCAGTTATTTCCATCGCGTCTCGGCCGATGACTATCGCGTGCTGCTGCGCCACCTCATCAAGATCGACCATATCCAGGTCACCGAGGGCGGTGGGCTCATCGTGGGTCTCGCGGGCGAGCGCATCATTAACAACTTTAAGTTCTACGCCGTGTTCCAGGAAAACGAGGAGTTCACCGTTCGCAGCGAGTCGGCCGAGCTGGGCACAATCGTCAATCCGCCACCGCCCGGTGAGCGCATCGCCATCGCCGGACACTGCTGGATTGTCGAGGAAGTTGACTGGAAGCGTCATACCGTCTTTGCCACGCAGGTCAAGGGCCGTGTGCCGGCCTACTTTGGCGACTGCCCCGGTGACATCAATACACACGTACTCGAACGCATGCGCAAGGCGCTCAACGAGCATGCGGCATATCCGTATCTCATGGGCAACGCACGGGCACGTCTTGCACAGGCTCGCCATACGGCCGAGATTTCGGGCGCGGGGACCAAGCCACTCATCAACCTGGGTGGCGACACCTGGGTGCTCTTCCCCTGGCTGGGCAGCTACGCCTTTTTGGCGCTCGAACGCATGCTCAAGATTAAGTGTGCCGCGGAGCTGGGCCTTCGCGGACTCGACCCGTCACGTCCGTACTTTATGCAGTTTAAGATGAAGGCCGACGAGGAGACGTTCTTTGAGGTGCTCGCCGCCGAGGCCGAGAAGGACTTCGATCCCATCGAGCTCGTCTATCCCGGCGAGGTGCCTTATTTTGATCGTTACGATGAGTTCGTTCCCGAAGAGCTCGTGCGCAAGGGCTTTGCCGAAGGCGTGCTCGACATCGAAGGCATGAAGCAGCGCGTTCTCGGCTGGCGCGACCACGCCTAAGACCAGTCTTTTTGGGACGGGGAAACTTATTTGTCGTGAAGGACGGTGCCGAGGAAGTCGGTGTCGAAGGGCACGGCTTCGGCAAAGGCGTAGTTGCCGTCGCTGGCGATGAGCAGGTAGTTTTCCTCGCCGCCAAACTTCGCATCGCCACATGGGACCACCCAGGCGTGGACGAATACCTCGAGTGCCGTGGCAGCGCAGTCGCGCAGGAACGTCACATCGCTCCCCTCGTTTGCGCTCACGATATTGGCCACGTAGATACCCCCGGGGTTCAGGCCGCCCCGCACCAGGCGCAGCGCTTCAACGGTCGCCAGCTCGCGCACGGGCTCGGCACCGCCAAAGCAATCGCTCACGACCACGTCGTAGCGACGATGGCCCACGCTCGTCACACCCAGATACGAGCGAGCCTCAGCGGTTATCACCCGCAGGCGATCGCCCGCCGCGCGCTCCAGCTCGTCTAGGTAAAACCAGCGGCGCGCCAGGCGCGTAATCTCTCCGTCATACTCGATGACGTCCATGCGCAAGCCCTCGTGCGACATCAGGGCGAATTTAGGATAGGCAAACCCGCCGCCGCCCAGCATCAGCATGCGGTCGATACCGTGACCATAAGCGTCGCGCATCGCATCCTCGGCCTCAAACACGTCGTCAAACGCGCGATAGTACGCAAAGACGGGCTCTGCCCAGCGCTCGCCAACGTAACTCGCGCTTTGGTAGACGCCGCCTTGCACCAATACGCGGACTTCGTCGCCGCCCTCGTCGTGCACGCGTTTCACACGCGCCAACCCATTGCGGGTTCGCGCAACCTGCAGACAGGCAGCACGAACAGCGACAGCGGCCGCACCAAGCGCCGCGGCTCCCAGAGCAACGCCGGCAACGACGCCGGCAGAAACACTCGGCTTGTTCATCTAGAGCTCCTTTTGCAGATAAAGACCATGGTCATAAAATCCAAGATGGCGATAGTACTCGCGCGTACCGATCGCGCTGATCACGTTGATGCGCGCATAGCCGGCATCCCGGGCAATCTCGCACGCACGCTCTACGAGCAAACGCCCCAACCCGTGATGCTGCGGCGCCTGGCCCTGGTCGCCCACGCGTGCCGCCATGCCATACACGTGCACCTCGCGAATCATCGCCTCGTCCGGCGACGTCGGCAACTCGTCCGCATGCGCGGCAACAAACGAATGGTCGGGCAGCGACAACCGCAAAAAGCCCGCGATCTTGCCCTGCGGCGTCACCCACTGCAAAAAGCGCTCGTAAGTCACCGGCGTCTCGTACGCCACTTCCTCATCAAGAGATAGCTCATCCAAGTCGGCACCCGCCGTACTGATCTCGCGATAGCGAATCTCGCGCACCGTCGCACCGTCACCCCGAGCAGCCAGGCGGTTCTCAACGAGCTGACGCAGGTTGGGTTTCTTGTTGCCCACCATAATGTCGTCGGAACTAAAGTCGCGGATCATGCGGCTGATACGGCAGAACGCCGGCGTCACCACGATGTCGTCGGCCAACACATCGAGCAGCTCTTCCTCGGTATAGGGACGCCACTCGCCGCGCTCGTAGCAGCCCACCAGACGCGAGCCCTCGATGAGCGCACACGGATAGACTTTGACCTCGTCGGGCATAAAGGCCCCTTCGGTCATAAAGCGCTCGTAATCGCGCTTGTCCCCTTCGGGCGTGGCGCCCAGCAAGTTGAGCATAAAATGCGCGTGGATCTTAAAGCCAAACAGGCGTGCAAGCGAAAACGCCCGCTCGATCTGAGCCACCGAAATGCGACGCTCGTTGATATCAAGCAAATGCTGGTTGAGGCTCTGGATGCCCATCTGAATCTTGGTGCAGCCTAGGCGGCGGATGAGCGTAAGCGCCTGCGGCGTTACGGCATCGGGGCGCGTCTCGATAACGAGCCCCACCACGCGATGCTTCGCCGTCTCGTTGATGCGCTGCTGACGCTCAAGCTCCTCCATCGTTGCCGCCTGCCACTCGGCAACCTCGCCCCACGGCGTACCGGGGCCGTACAGACGACGCACCGCGCGGTTATACCCGCCCACGGCAGCATCCACACGCTCCTGCTCGTCGGCAACGCCGGCAGCAAGCTCGACCTCGTCTGTCGCAATGCCGGCGGCCCGATAGCGCTCGCGGCGCTCTGTTACCACCGGCGGCAGGGCATCGGCGGGAGCGTCATCGAGCAGGCGCCCCGCCTCGGCACGGCTGATGCCCGGACGCGCCAACATGGGGTTTGCCGCCACGCCGGCGACGGCATCGTCATTGAGCGCACGGAAAAGCTCCGACATAAACCACGTTTGATACCCTTGCGGATAGTCGCTCCAGGTACCGCCGAGCACAATGAGCTCGATCTTATCGGTCGCATGACCCATCTGCGAAAGCGCCGTCAAACGGGCACTCACCTGCAGATACGGATCGAAGCAGTTTTGCTCTGCACGGGCGCACGCCGGCTCGGCGTGCAGATAGCTCTTGGGCATGCGCAGATCATTGGGGCAAAACAGGCAATCGCCCGAGCACGGCCAGGGCTTGGTGATGACGGTAATGGTCGCTACGCCCGAAGCCGTGCGACGCGGCTTCATGCGTAGCACCTGCAGCAGTTGGCGTTCCAGATCGGAATCGACATTCCACGCAGCCCACCGAGCCGGCTCCTCACGTTTAACCCGCTGGCAGAACGGCAGCAGACGGCGCTTGGCCAAATCGCGTTTGTCGGCACCCTCGCGGCGCGCCTCGGCATGTATCAGTTTGACGAGTGCCTTGTCGTCCACGGTCTCGCCACGGCGCAGGGCCTCGAGTATGTTCAAGATAATCTGTTCCATGCCCCCATTGTAAAGGCAAAGGCGCCGGAGCCGATCTCGGCTTCGGCGCCTTCATCAAACAGCGCGTCTATATCTTCGCCTAGGCTTTCGTCTGCCTCACTACTCCGAATCAAACGACATGTCGCCCGAATCGACTTCAAAACTATACACAGCAGACTTATCCCCGTTATCGAATTCAAGATTCAAAATGGTCTCGCCGTCGTAGCCAAGCGGAAGGAAATCACTCTCGAAGTCGCCGCTGCCCAAGGTGAGGCTCGCCTTAAAGCCCGTCGAGTTCGGAACCGTCATCTCCACATCGCCCGAGCCCACACTCACGTCCATCGATTTCGCGGGGGCCTGGTAAAGCTCGAACGTCACATCGCCCGAACCGACCTCAGCGCTGAGCGCATCAGTCACGCTGCCCGTAAACTCTACATCTCCCGCACCCAGGAAAAGGTCGAAACCGTCACAGATGACACCGACAATCTGCAGATCACCCGAGCCCACGTGCGCGTTGACTCCCTTCAGATGTTCGGCAACACGGCGCGGCAGCTCGACCGTAACTGAGCGATCGATTGCCTTATCGTCATCACTTCCAAACTGGGAAACCTTGAGCGTCGAGTCCTCGACGGATGCGATGTTTTGCGTCGCGGCCTTGGAGGCATCCATACCCTTGGCAACGCGCCCCCGCTCGATAACACGAGCCTTGTTGCCATCAACAACCTTGACGTCCACCGAAGCCGCATTGATATCGAAATCGAGGTAGCGGAACTCATCGGCATCAAAAGTCGTGCTCGAAAGCTGCTGAGGCCGAGCGGAATAGTTACCGCCATCCAAAAGATCGTCCTCGTCAACCGCATCGTCCATACCGGACAAGCCGGGTATAACATCGTCGAGATCCCACGGGCCATCAAAATGAATCAAAGTCCGCGAAACGCCAAAAACAAGCCCGATAATCAGTACAAACGCTCCGATGCCGACGCCCAGGCGCAGCTTGGATTCATGCGAAAGCTTCATCATTCGTCACCTTCTTTGGCACATGGCTCAGCGGTGGCCGCGGTAGCCACGTCAGCATCAGGTTCCGCAGAAGTATCCTTCCCCTGGGCCCTGACCGCCACCGGTGCCGGACCAACCTGAATATCCCCGCGCGCCCAATCACCATCGAGCGCACGCGCAACCCAGTGATAGATGGGAATCGTAAAGAAGATCAGCGCGGCAAAGGGGCCGGCGCCAAACAGGAACATCAGCAAAAAGAACAGCAGCCAACACACGGCCCAATACGGGAACGACTGGAACGGGCCCTTCACCGGAGTCGAGCCAACTGCGCCGCCACTCGTCGCCTGAGCCGTCGCCGCATTGGCAGCCTGCGCACTCCAGCTTGCCGCTTGCGCTGCCTTGGCCGCAGCATCACTCGCCTGTGTTGCCGCCTCGGTAGCTCGTGCCGCCGCCTCATGGGTGCGTGCGCGCTCTGCCGCCTCGGCCTCGCGCTGACGAGCGCGGTCCTCGTTCTCAAACTCGATATCGTCCTCGATCTCGTCGCTCGGATTGAGCAGCTCGTCCAGGCTCACGCCATAAAGCTTGGCGAGCGAGATCAGGTTCTCGGTATCGGGCGAGCTCTCCGCACGCTCCCATTTACTGACCGCCTGGCGCGACAGCCCCAGCTTTCGCGCCAGCCCTTCTTGGCTAAAGCCCTTGCTGCGGCGAAGGTCGGCGAGCCGCTGCGCAGTTTCTACATTCATGGTTCCTCCTATGTGATGCCAGCCGTGCCGCCGGACCGTTTTTTGTTCTTAAGGCGCCTTGCACAGTTAAAAATCTATCCGCCACCGCCAAAAGCATGCCACCTATTCTAGTGAGATTTTTGACAACTGGCGGTTGCGGGCACATATGAGCTGCGGAAATGTGTCCAAACAAAGCAATGAGCCGCAGCTCGGTTGTCCCCGTTGCGGCGTTAACGGTAGTATGGTCGTAATGTTTATTTCGCACCGCTAACGGAGGGAGTTCCGCGCCGTGAACCGCGATTTCGCCTCATCGCTCATCCAGCTCAACAACACGTTCTATCGCGAGCACTCCGCTTCCTTTTCCGATACGCGCCAGGCCCCGTGGCCCGGCTGGGTACGCACCATGGATATCGCGCTCGAACAGCTCGACGTCGCCACGATCGAGCATCCCGTCCGCGTCTTCGATCTTGCCTGTGGCAATATGCGATTCGAGAACTTTGCCGCCGGCGGCGCACTTGCCGCCAAGGGCGTCGATGGCGCAAACCCCTCGGCAGATGCCAGCTGCCCGTTTGAGTTCTATGGTGTCGACTCGTGCCAAGACCTGGCCATCGATGCACATGGCCACGCGCTGCGCATTCCCAACCTGCACTTCCAGGAACTCGACGTGCTCGACGCCCTTATGAAGCTCAACCCCGCCGAGACGCCCGACGTGCTTTTCGACGCCCCGCTCGCCGACATCTCGGTCTGCTTTGGCTTTATGCACCATGTGCCGTCGTGCGAGTACCGTGTACGCGTGCTCGACGCTCTGGTGCGCCAGACGCGCCCTGGCGGCATCATCGCCATCAGCTTTTGGGAGTTTATGAACGACGAGCGCATGGCGCGCAAGGCCGTTCGAGCCGAAGCCCGCGCCGAGCTCACCCCGCCGTTTGAGGGTTACGATTCCGCGCAGTTTGAAGCCGGCGACCACCTCATTGGCTGGCAAAACGACCGCCACGCCTACCGCTACTGCCATCACTTTGACGATCAGCAGATCACCGACCTGGTGCGCGGCGTCCGTACGTTCTACAAGAGCGGCGAGGTCCCCGTGCGCGAGCTTGAGCGCTTCCATGCCGACGGTCGCAGCGGCGAGCTCAACCGTTATGTGATCCTCAAGCGCCTGTAGGCACCGACGACTCGCCGTCGAGCCGTACCGCATCTTTCGGGCAAATAATGCCCACCCCTTTTCAACCCATTGACGGAACGCGCAGCTATGCGTTCCATATTTATGACCAAGGAGCCTCATGGGAGCCGTCCACGTTCGCACGCCTAAGAACTTTGTGCTCGAGGAGCGCCTGGAGCGCTACGCCGATGCGATTGAGACGAACCCCGAGGCCTATGCCGGAGATTGGCGTGAAGCCTGTGCGCCAGTTGGCAGCAAGCCATTCGAACACCTTCACCTGGATCTTGGCTGCGGCAAGGGAACGTACCTTGTAGAGCGCGCGGCCCACGAGCCAAACACCCTCTTTATCGGTATGGACCAGGAGCCCATCTGCATCGCCTATGCCGCGCAGAAAATCTGCGAGCAGGAGCTGCCCAATGCGCTTGTGCTGCCCCGAGGCGCGGCATCGCTGCCACAGCTATTTGCCGCAGGCGAGCTCGATGCCATCACCATTAACTTTCCCACGCCGCAGCCCAAGGCCAAGTACGCCAAAAAACGACTCGTCCATGTCGACCACCTAATGCTGTACCGTCCGCTCTTTGCAGCCGGCGCTACCGTCACGCTGCGCACTGACAGCAAGCCGTTGCGCGACTACGCCCTGGGGCAGTTTGCCGCGGCGGGCTACGACACACTTTGGGTAAGCGATGACGTGCGCCGCGACCATCCCGAGCATCCCGAGACCGAGTACGAGTGCCGCACGCGCGAGATGGGTGCTGTCGTCTACGGCATTTGTGCCACACCCGGCGAGAAGCCTACCGAAGAGCAACTCGCAGCAGGCCGAGCGCAGGAGCAAAGCCTTGCCTGCTACCTGCCCGATAACCTCGATGAGCTTACCTATGTGCCCCTCGGCATGGAAGAGG
Organism: Collinsella sp.; assembly: GCA_048449885.1. Lineage (GTDB taxonomy): Bacteria > Actinomycetota > Coriobacteriia > Coriobacteriales > Coriobacteriaceae > Collinsella. Next base: position 6,292 of record DBGBJN010000161.1, on the reverse strand, counting down.
CCGTCGAGAACTTTAAAAACCGCGCCCGCAAGGGCAAGAAGCGTCTGCCGCAAGAGTCCTAGGGGCTTCTGATGGTCGCGGTGTCGGCAAACAAGCGCAAATAGGCGTCAGCAAGCAACCCTCAAAACCTAAGTGAGTAGACTTTTTTGCAATAGCCAAGCACAGCCCGAATAACGAAAACTAAACCGCAGGTAGAGCCCTTGCGCAAAAGCCATGTGCTCGCGACATCGCAAAAAGTCTACTCACTTAGCTGGCAACCGCACCAAACGGCCGGACAGAACGCCCATTTCCTGCATTTTCTCGCGCGCTGGCACCCCGCGCCGCCGCTACGCCATAATAGTTGGCGGACAATCGCGAGAGAAAGCAAACACATGGCACAGACCACGACAGATACCGCCGCCAGCACCGTCTCCGGCGCCGGCGCCGCCAGCTCATTCTCGGGCGGCACGGGAACCGAAGCCGAATTCGGCTCGCTCGGCGCGCTCTCCCCCACCTGGTGGGAGCCCGAGGACGGCAGCGAGCCCGAACCGTGGCTCACGCCCGATCAGGCCTTCGAGCGCTTCTTTGAATGGACGAGCGATCGCGGTATTGAGCTGTGGGACCACCAGGAAGAGGCCCTCATGGATCTAGCCGCCGGTGACCATGTCATTTTGGGAACACCGACCGGATCGGGTAAATCGCTCGTCGCGCTAGGCATGCTCTTTATGGGCATGGCACAGGGCAAGCGCTGCTACTATACGGCTCCTATCAAGGCTCTGGTCAGCGAAAAGTTCTTCGATCTGGTACAGGTGCTCGGCCGCGATAACGTTGGCATGATCACCGGCGATACGCACATCAACACCAAGGCGCCCGTCATCTGCTGCACGGCCGAAATCCTCGCCAACGATGCGCTACGCGAGGGCGAGGACGCCGATGTGGGCTGCGTAGCCATGGACGAGTTCCACTACTTTGCCGACCCCGACCGCGGCTGGGCCTGGCAGGTACCGCTGCTCACCCTGCCCCACACGCAGTTTATGCTCATGAGCGCCACGCTCGGCGATGTCACTGCCATCGCCGCCTCACTCGAGGAGCACACCGGCGCTGCTTGCGACTTGGTCATCGATGCCCCGCGTCCTGTTCCGCTGAGCTACGACTATGTGACGACCTCCCTCGAGGGCACGGTCGAGCTCGCCATGCGCCGCGGCGAGGCCCCGCTCTATATCGTGCACTTTAGCCAGGATGCCGCCCTTGCAACGGCACAGTCGCTCGCCAATTTTGGCATCGCTAGTAAGGAGCAACGCGAGGCCATTAAGGAAGCTGCCAAAGGCACGAGCTTCTCGACGGCCTTTGGCAAGATTCTCAAGCGCCTGCTTGGATGCGGCGTCGGCGTGCACCATGCTGGCATGTTGCCGCGCTATCGCCTGCTGGTCGAGCGCCTGGCGCAGCAGGGCCTGCTGCCCGTCATCTGCGGCACCGATACGCTCGGCGTCGGCATCAACGTGCCCATCCACACCGTGGTGCTCACCGCGCTCACCAAGTTCGATGGCTACAAGATGCGTCGTCTGCGCGCCCGCGAGTTCCACCAGATTGCCGGTCGCGCCGGCCGCTCGGGCTTTGATACCGAGGGCATGGTGATTGCCGAGGCACCCGAGCACGAGATCGAGAATGCCAAGCTTATGGCCAAAGCGGGCGACGACCCCAAAAAGCTCCGTAAGATTAAAAAGAAAAAGGCCCCCGAGGGCTTTGTCACCTGGAACAAGCAAACCTTTGAGTGCCTGATCGAGACGCAGCCCGAGACGCTCAAGCCGCGCCTGCGCATCACACACTCCATGGTGATTAGCGTGGTCGAGCAGGGCGGCGATGCCCGAGCCCGCGTACACGACCTCATCGAGACGAGCTTACAGACCCCCGAAGAAAAGGCCAAGCTCGAAGTTCGCGCCGACGAAATCTTCGCCACACTCATCGATTCCGGCGTCGTCGTTCGCACCGAGGTGCCGCCCGCACCTGACGCCCCGGCTGACGCCGCACCAGACACCGACTACGCGCTGACGGTCGATCTGCCCGAGGACTTCGCACTCGATCAGCCGCTCTCGCCGTTCTTGCTTGCCGCGTTGGAGCTGCTCGACCCCGAGAGCGAGACCTATACCATGGATCTGATCTCGATGGTCGAGGCAACGCTCGAGGACCCCAAGCAGGTATTGCGCGCACAGGAGCGCGCCGCGCGCGACCGCGCGATGGCCGAAATGAAGGCTGACGGCGTCGATTATGAGGAACGCCTGGAGCGCATCCAGGATGTCACCTACGAAAAGCCGCTCGAGGACTTGCTCGATGCCGCCTTCGACAAGTACTGCCAAGAAGTACCCTGGGCCAACGACTACCAGCTCTCACCCAAGAGTGTCCTGCGCGACATGTTGGAGAGCGCGAGCGACTTTAAGGGCTATATCCAAAAGCTCGGCATCGCCCGCTCCGAGGGCATTTTGCTTCGCTACCTGGCAGAGGCCTACCGTTCGCTCGACCGTACCGTGCCCATCGAGAAGCGCGACGAGCGCCTGCGCGACATTATCTCGTGGCTGGGCTTTGTGGTGCGCTCGGTGGACTCGAGCCTGGTGGACGAGTGGGAGAACGCCGGCAACCCGGCAGCCCTCGACGCCGCGCCGCCGCAGGGCATCGACGAGGTCGTGGCGGACCGCCGCGGCTGCACGCTGTTGGTGCGCAACGCGCTCTTCCGCCGCGTGACCCTTGCCGCCCGCGAGCACGTTCGCGATCTGGGCGAGCTCGACGAGGACTGGGGCATGAGCGAGGTCCGCTGGCAAAAGGCGCTCGATGCCTACCATGAGCAGCACGAGGAAATCCTCACCGACGGAGACGCCCGCAGCGCCGCGATGTTTTCCATCGACGAGTCCGACGAGAAGACCGCGCACGTATGGCACGTGCACCAGATCTTTGCCGACGAGGATGGCGACCACGACTTTGGCATCATGGGCGATGTCGATCTGGACGCCACGCAAGACGGCGGCGAGGTCATCTTCAAAAACTACCGCGTCGGCTTTATCGAGGACCTGCTCGAGGACTAGCCGAACTTATCGGAACGAAACGGAGTGGGGCCGCTGGCAACATCGCCAGCGGCCCCACTTTTGCACTATACGCTATGCCTTACTCGGCATCCTCGACCTCATACGAATCCGCCTCGGTTGGCTCATCGTTTGTCTCTGGCACAGCCCCGCGTGCCTCGTCAAAGGCCGCCTTCATGGTCTTGTTGCCCCACGTGAGCTTGCGAATGGTAAGATCGTCGGCCTTCTTGTTGGCTAGGCGCAGATTGTTCTCGGAAGACAGCAACGCCTCCTTGGTTTTCTGCAGATGGCTAATCGTCTTGTCGATCTCATCGATCGCCGTTTGGAACTTACGGCTCGCGATCTCGTAGTTGCGACCGAAATCATTCTTGAACTTTTCCATCTTGGCTTCGAAGTTCGTGACGTCGATATTCTGCTGTTTGTACTCCGCCAGCTCCTGCTTATAACGCAACGAACCCATAGCGGCGTTGCGAAGAAGTGTAATCATGGGAATGAAAAATTGCGGGCGAATCACGTACATCTTCTCGTAGCGATAGCTCACGTCCACGATGCCGGCGTTGTAAAGCTCGCTCTCGGGTTCGAGCAACGTGCAGAGCACCGCGTACTCGCAGCCTTTTTGGCGGCGATCGTGGTCGAGTTTCTTAAAGAAGTCCTCGTTTTTATGCTTGGTCGCGGTCTCATCGTTCTCGTTTTTCATCTCGAACATAATCGAAATGACCTCGTTGCCGCTCGCGTCGCACTCGCGGAAGATAAAGTCGCCCTTAGTACCCTCGGAGGCATCGTTATCTTTCTCGAAGTACGCGTTAGGAAACGCCGTCATGCGCAGACGGTTAAACTCGGTCTCGCAGTGCTGCTCGAGCGACTCGCCCACCATCTTGGTGGACAGGCGGACCTTCATGTCCTTAAGGCGCTCGATCTCTTCATCCTTGTAGCGAATCAGGTCATCGCTCGCGCGCTTGGCCTGCGCGAGCTCGAGCTCGTGTGCCGCCTTGGCCTGTTCCTCGCGAGAATCGCGCACCGCCAGCTCGCTCGTCAGCTTGGCACGTGCCTCATCGCGCTCTCGCTCCGCCGCGGCGACCGCCTCTGACAGGTTCATTTTTGCCATCAGTTCCTGCTCGCGCAGCTGGGCACGCAGACCCTCGGCCTCTTGCTCGGACTGAGCCCTTGCGGCGGAAAACTTCTCTTGTACCTTCGCGCGATAATCAGTAAGCGTGCGTTCGGCCTCGCTGCGAGCGGCATCGAGCTCGCGCTGCGACTCGGCCGCAGCAGCAGCAAGCGCCATCTCCTGGGCCTTGTCCGCCGCGGCAAGCCTGGCCTGCAGCTCGGCAATCTGAGCATCACGTGCAGCTAAATCGTTTTGAGCAGCGTTGCGCGCCGCCGACTCGGCAAGCTTTGCTTCGTCGTCCTTGCGTCCAAGCTGTGCACGCAGGCTGTCAATCTCACGCTGGAGTTCGGCATTTTCCTTTTGAGCATTGGCTCGCGCCTCTACCGCCGCGCGCTGGCTTGCACTCTCGCGCTCTACGGCAGCGCCCTCGAGCTTAGCGCGCAGCTCGGCAAGCTCAGCATCGCGCTTGGCGACTTCTTGTGCCAGCTGCTGAGCTGCAGCGTTCTTCTGCTCGACAAGCTGAGCATTACGCTGAGACTCCGCCTTTTGCAAGGCAGCCGTCGAACGCGAGCGCTCAAGCTCCAGCGCCTGCTCGCCCTCGCGCTGGACAGCCTTCACACGCTCATCCAGGTCGCGCGAGAACTCGGCATCGCGCACTTGCTTGACGATGTCCGCATAGCCGGACGCATCGACCTTAAATACTTCGCCGCAATGCGGGCACTTAATCTCGTTCATAGCAGCTCCTTGCTGGACGCACATTTCAATTGCCTACACTCTACCGCGGCACGCGGACAAAAAAGGCGCCGCCGCCATAATGGCAGCGGCGCCAGAACCACCACAAAGGTGCCTGTCCCCTTTGTGGTGGTTCGAGAATTACAGTCCAAAATAGCCGAGGATTTGATCACGACTTACGGGCTTGTAGTCATTGGCGTCGAGGCCCACATCGTAGCGGTAAATGGGGCGCTCGCGATCGCGGTTGCGTGCGTTGGTGCGGTCACCCCTGCTGTGGATATGCCCATGCAGCATAATGGCGCCACGTGCCTTGCCGTTCCAGCTGAGCATGGGGTAGTGGCTCATAACCAGACGATGGCCCTTGGCATAGCCGGGAGCAATCTCCAGGTAATCGCGCACGTCTTCCCAAATTTGCGGGGCGTCGGAATCTTCCCAGTCGCCGTCATGGTTACCGCGGATGAGCGTCGCATTCTTGCATTCGATGCGTTCGCGCAGGCGCACCGCCTCCGCCAGGGGCAAACGATAAGTAAAGTCACCCAGAATATAGAGACGGTCGTCCGCCGCCACGCACTCATTGATGGCATTGATGACCTTGCGGTTCATCTCCTCGACCGAATCAAACGGTCGATCCATGTCGTGCAAGATATTCGTATCGCCCAGGTGCAGGTCGGCGGTAAACCACATCATCGTCTATGCCCTCATTTCGCAATGCATCCAACTCGTGCTAAGTATACAGACACAGCGATGCGGCGGTTAGCCAAAGAGCCCGCCGAACAGTCCGCGGCGGCGTTTGTCTTTCTTTTTCGACGCATCACCCTGGGCGTTCTTGTCCTGCCGTTTCCTACGGCCCTGCTCCAGCTCATCGTCATCGAGTAGCGTATCCCACTCAAACGGATCGTCTGTCAGATCGAACAGGTCATCGTCATCAAACATGGCAGTCTCCCATACCGATTAGCGAGCATCCACCACATAGAGCCCAACGCGCACCTGATGCCACGGGCTGCGCTCGGGAGCGACCTGCTGCACGCGGGCCTCAAATACGTCCTCGTGGCCGTAATACATCATCAAGGACAGCGGGCCGACCTCGTTTCCCGGAACATAGCCAAGTTTGGTCTTGCCATAGTAGATCGCAACTGCCTCGGGGTCATGGGGATTATCGCGCTCGGCACACAGCGTCAGTTTATCGCCCGCTTTAAGATCGCCTAGGACCAAAGCGCCGTCGGCATATTGAAATCCTGCGATGTGAAACGACAGAAGAACACGTGAAGGCTCGTACATAGCAGCTCCTCTAACGGCCGGATAAACCGGTGTGTAACCTTATTGAGAAGTCTACGGTCCCGTGCGGACACAAATACATCCTGTCTGCGTCCTTCAATCGTTTGCCTCAACGCTTGCGCGACAGAAC
>DBGBJN010000160.1:0-4436 GCA_048449885.1 Collinsella sp. | reverse complement strand
CGCGCGCGATGCGGGTACCTCGGCCGGACTGCTCGATCGCCTGCTGCTGACGCCCGAGCGCGTCGAGGGCATGGCCGCCGGCCTGGAAAAGCTCGCCGAGCTGCCCGATCCCGTGGGCCGCGTGCTCGACCACCGCGTGCTCGCAAGCGGCGTGGACCTCACCCGTGTGAGTGTTCCGCTGGGTCTGGTCGCCATGGTCTACGAGGCGCGCCCCAACGTGACGGCCGACGCCGCGGGCATCTGCATCCGCACCGGCAACGCTTGCATTCTGCGCGGCGGCTCGCTGGCCTATCACTCGTGTGCCATGATCGCCGAACTGCTGGCCGATGCCCTCGAGGCGCAGGGCTTCCCGCGCGAGGCCGTGTCGATGATCGAGTCCACCGACCGCGAGGCCACTGGCGAGCTCATGAAGCTCCGCGGCATTGTCGACGTACTCATTCCGCGCGGCGGTGTAGGCCTGATCCAGCGCTGCGTGCGCGAGTCGCTTGTGCCGGTGATCGAGACGGGCACGGGCAACTGCCACATCTACGTGCATGAATCCGCCGACTTTGATAAGGCGCTCAACATTATCGTTAATGCCAAGACCCAGCGCGTAGGCGTGTGCAATGCCGCCGAGTCGCTGCTGGTCGACCGTGCTGTGGCCGATGCGTTTTTGCCCGCAGTCGTGGCCGTGCTGCACGACCACGGCGTGCTCATTCACGGCGACGAGGCAACCTGCGCCGCATGCGCCGATGCCGGGCTTGCCGAGGGTGATGACTACGTCGCCGCGACTGAGGAGGACTGGGGTCGCGAGTACCTGGCGCTCGAGATGAGCGTGAAGGTCGTGGCAAGCGAGGACGAGGCCATCGCACACATCAACCGCTACGGCACGATGCACTCCGAGGCCATCGTTGCCGAGGACACGGATGCTTGCGAGCGCTTCTTGGATGCGGTCGATGCCTCGGCCGTATATGCCAACGCCAGCACGCGCTTTACCGACGGCGGCGAGTTTGGCCTGGGCGCCGAGATTGGCATCTCGACCCAAAAGCTCCACGCCCGTGGCCCCTTTGCCTCCGAGGCCCTCACTACCTACAAATACAAGCTCCGAGGCACCGGCCAGGTCCGCCCCTAACGCCCGTGCAAGAAAAAGCACCACAAAGGTGCCTGTCCCCTTTGTGGTGGTTATTTAGGTGAAGCGGCAGGTTAGGCCTGGAAGGTATCGCGGTCGGGGGCGAAGGACTGCATGGCCGCGATGGTGCGGTCAAAGAGCTCGGGGAGCTCCCAGCCTAACATCTCGGCACCCTGCGAAATCACGTCGCGCGAGCAGCCGGCGGCAAAGCGCTTGTCCTTGAACTTCTTCTTGAGCGACTTGGTCGTAAAGTCCATGACGCTCTTGCTCGGGCGCATGATGACGGCGGCGCCGATCAGGCCGGTGAGCTCATCGCAGGCAAACAGGATCTTTTCCATCTGCAGCTCGGGCTTGGGCAGCGAAGAGTTGAAATCGGACGTGTGCGTCTGGATGGCACGGATAAGCTCGGGAGACGCACCTTCGCCCTCAAGAATCTCGGCAGCATAGATGGTGTGGTTCACGGGGTCGTCCTCATGCTCCTCCCAATCCAGGTCGTGCAGCAGACCGACGATGCCCCAAAACTCCTCGTTCTCGGGGTCGAACTCGCGCGCAAAGTAGCGCATAGTGCCCTCGACCGTCTCGCCATGGGTGATATGGAACGGGTCCTTGTTGTGCTCATTGAGCAGTTCGAACGCGCGGTCGCGGGCGATTCCGGCGGTAAGCGGCTCTGCCATAAGAGACTCCTTGTGCTCGTGGGTATCGATAAGAATGAATACTACTAGAACAAGAAAACCACCACAAAGGTGCCTGTTCCCTTTGTGGTGGTTTTTGGCGCGGATGGGTTAGTTGAGGGCGGCTTGGGCTAGGCGGGCTTCGGCGGCCTCCTCGGTGACGCCAAGGGCCACGGCGAACTCCTCGATGGAGCGGCGTTTGGCCTCCTTGAGTACGCGCATGTAGTAGGAGCTGGGTTTTTTATCAGCTTCCTCGGCCTGGCGAATGCGGTGCATCATGGTCTTTGCCACGCGGACCGTCTCGGGCGCACCCAGCTTGAGCTGCTGCTTAAAGTGCGTCTCCTCGAGCGAGCTGTTGCGCTCGGTGAAGGTGTCGCACTCCAGCTCGTCATAGTGGCTCAGCAGGTGCTCGGCATCTTGCTGAGAGATGGCGGCGTGCAGACGGTCGGCCTGCGCCACGGGGTACATGAGGATCGTCTGCGCATGTCCCTGCTTGGTCTCGAGCAGCAGCATGGGCTGCGGTGTGTCATCCCTAAAACCGACGACGGTGCAGACTCCCTGGCCCGGATGAATGACGTGTTGACCGATTGAGAACATGCTACCTCCAACTTATACGAATTTACGTATGTCTAGAATAACACGCTGACGTGCGCAAACCCGTACTTTATGCAGGAAAAGCACACAACTCTGATAGGTAAGAGTATTCGATAACAGACGCAGCTCATTCACACCTTTATGCATTTTCAACGCCTGCATAATCTGCAGGCAGACCGGCATCTTTGAGTGACTCCATACAAGCTGTAGTCATTTTTGTGCATATGCAATATCTATTAGCTTTACCCTGCGACAGTGCCCGTCGCTTGTGATAGAGTGCTACAAACTCTGGCTTTTGCCCTACGAGTGACCAAGAGCTCGGGGGCTTTAACACAAGGAGGATCTATGCCCGAGAAGATTGAAGAGCTGGTACGTGCTGCGCTTGCTGCGGCCCAGGAGGCCGGCGACCTTTCCGCATTTGAACTTGACGATTGCGCTATCGAGCGACCGGCTGACACTTCTCATGGCGAGTGGACCTCTACCATGGCCCTGAAGTCCGCCAAGCTGGCCCACTGCGCCCCGCGCAAGATCGCCGAGGCCATCGTTGCCCATATGCCCGAGGACCCCGCGATCGAGAAGGTCGAGATCGCAGGCCCCGGCTTCATCAACTTCTACCTCTCCGTCGCCGTCAAGAATGCCATCTTTGGCGAAGCTCGCGAGAAGGGTATGGACTTCGCTAAGTCCAACGTCGGTGGTGGCCTGAAGACCCAGGTCGAGTTCGTTTCCGCCAACCCCGTCGGCCCCATGCACATCGGCCACGGCCGTTGGGCCGCGCTGGGCGACTCGCTCTGCCGCGTTATGGACCACGCCGGTTACGACATCCAGCGTGAGTTCTACATCAACGACCACGGCTCTCAGATGAACACCTTCGGCAACTCCATCAGCACGCGCTATATGCAGCTTGCCGACATCATCGCCAAGCAGGGCGTGGATATCGACGAGGCTCACAAGCTGCTGATCGCCGACCGCGACGCTTTCGTTGCCGACGAGAACGACGAGCATCCCGAGACCCATCCGTACCAGGACAACTTTGCCGAGACCCTGGGCAAGGACTCCTATGGCGGCGACTACATCATCGACGAGGCCGCCGAGTTCTGGCGCACCGATGGCGATAAGTGGGTCGAGGCCGATCCGCAGGAGCGTATGGAGAGCTTCCGCGAGCGCGGCTACGTAAAGATGGTCGACAACATGCGCGACCTCTGCCACGCCGTCAATTGCGACTTCGATCGTTGGTTCTCCGAGCGCTCGCTGTATGTGAAGGACACCGAGGGCGAGACCGCCGGCACCTCCGCCGTCGACCGCGCTTTTGAGAAGCTCGACAAGATGGGCTACCTCTACACCAAGGACGGCGCCCTGTGGTTCCGCTCCACCGACCTGGGCGATGACAAGGACCGCGTCCTGATCAAGTCCGACGGCGAGTACACCTACTTCGCCTCCGACGTCGCCTATCACTGGGATAAGTTCCAGCGCGTCGACCACGTCATCGACATCTGGGGCGCCGACCACCACGGCTACATCGAGCGCGTCCGCTGCGTCTGCGACGCTCTTGGCTATCCCGGCAAGTTTGAGGTTCTGCTGGGCCAGCTCGTCAACCTGCTGCGTAACGGCAAGCCCGTCCGTATGTCCAAGCGCAAGGGCACCATGGTGACCCTGCAGGAGCTCGTCGACGAGGTCGGCTCCGATGCCGCTCGCTACACGCTCATCTCCAAGAGCTCCAACCAGATGGTCGACTTCGATATTGAGGCTGTTAAGAAGCGCGATAACTCCAACCCGGTGTACTACGTGCAGTACGCTCACGCCCGCGTGTGCTCCATCCTGCGCCGTGCCGCTGACGTTACGCCCGAGCAGGCTGACGAGATGGGCATGAAGGCCGTCGCCGCCAAGGCCATCGGTGAGAACGTCGATTACTCGCTGCTGACCGACCCGACCGAGCTCGCCCTTTCGCGCAAGCTCAACGAGCTCACCGACCTCATCGCCAGCTGCGCTCGCGACCGCGCCCCGTTCCGTCTGACGCACTTTGCTGAGGAACTCGCCGGCGACTTCCACAGCTTCTACGCTGCCTG
>DBGBJN010000159.1:0-4138 GCA_048449885.1 Collinsella sp. | reverse complement strand
GCCGGTGGACGCCGCCGAGGGTTCGGAGGGTGCCGAGGCCGCCGAGCTGGCAGCCAAGCGCGACGCCATGACCGATGCCGAGCTGGCCGACGTGGTCGAGCGCACGGCCGCGCTGCGTGCCGCGCAGGAGGCGGAAGACACACCCGAGGCCAAGGCCACGCTGCCGCGCCTGCGCGTGTCCGACATTGGCGAGGCGCGCCCCGAGCCGCCGCTGGTCGTAGACACGACCGCGCCCATCCCCTGCCTGCGCCACGGCATCCCCACCAACCGTCTGGCCTACGCCATGCAGTATTTCGACCTGAGCTGCGTCGCGTTTGAGGACCTGCCCTATGTGACACCGCTCTGCCGCCTGCTTAAGCAGCTGCCCACGCGCGAGCACTCGGCCGAGGAACTCGATAACTTGCTCGCCGGCAAGCTCGGCTTTTTGAGCTTTACGACCGAAGTCATGACGCAGCCCGAAGTAGATGGCGTGCGCCCCTACCTGCTGGTGAGCGCCGGCGCCCTGTCCGAGAAGATCGACGCGCTGGCGAGTCTGCCGCGCGAGGTATGGTCGAGCACGCTTTTGGCAGACGCCGACGCCGACCGCGTGCGAGACGTGCTCACGCAGATTCGCATTGGGCTTGAGCAGGGCTTTATCAACAACGGCCACTCGGCGGCGCTCGGTCGCGCGATGAGCTACAGCTCGCCTTCGGCCGTGGTGCGCGAGCAGCTTTCGGGCGTGGACTTCTACCTGTTCCTGCGCGATCTGCTCGACCACTTTGACGAGCGCGTGGATGGGCTGCGTACCAAGCTTGCCGAGCTGGCAGGCCGCATCTTTGTGGCCGATGGCTGCCTGACGAGCTTTACCGGCAGCGATGAGGACTTCGATGCGTACTGGGCCGCCGCGGGCGACCTGGGGCTGGGCGCTGGCGACGGCGCCGATGCCGGCCGCGACGCGCTCGTGGTGCCGGCACCGTGCGACCGCCACGAGGCTTTCGTGATCCCCAGCGACATCTGCTTTGCCGCGCGTGCGTGCGATCCGCGTCGCCTGGGCATTGACGTGACGGGCGCCTGGGCGGTTGCCGCCAACGCACTCTCCTACGACTACCTGTGGAACGAGATTCGCGTGAAGGGCGGTGCGTACGGCTGCGGATTCCGCGCAGCCGGCGAGCGCCAGACGGCGTTCTACACCTACCGCGACCCGGCGATCGATCCTTCGATTGAGCGCGTGGCGCGCGCAGGCGAATGGCTCGGCAGCTTTGAGCCCGACGAGGCCGCCTTTGAGGGCTTTATCGTGAGCTGCGTGAGCGGCATGGACGCGCCGGTGAAGCCGTACGCGCTCACCAAGCGCCGCAACACGACCTACCTGGCCGGGCTCGATCCGCATGCGCGCGAGGAGCGCCGCGCCCAGATGCTCGCCGCCACGCCCGGTGAGCTTCGCTCGCTCGGCGCCGACGTAACGCGCATCGCAGCCGAGTCACCCACCTGCGTCTTTGGCGGCCGCGACGTCATCGCCAAGAGCAACGCCGGCTTCAACGTCATCGACCTGCTGGGCTAACGCACAAAGGTAGATTTTTGGGACATGCCCGGAAATCTACCTTTTTCTGCGGCTTGGGCGAGGCGGCGCAGCCCACCGCGGCGGTTTGTCTCGATCTGTAACATCTAGACGGCAATATCGGCTCCAGATGTTACAGATCGAGACGTTCCCGAACGGCACCAGCTCTTTGTCTCAATCTGTAACATCTAAGTCCAATTTTGCCGAGTTACTGTTACAGATCGAGACAAACCGCCGCAGACGCCCATCACAGCACAGACCGCCACGAAGGTGCATGTGTCCCCTTCGTGGTTGTTTTTGCTGTTTACCCAGATAAAACCTGCCAAAATAAACCTGTCCCTTTTTGGCAGGTTTGCTAGAGGAGGTTGGGATGGACAAGGCTAAATTGCGGCGAGCGGTGATTGCCCGGCGCGATGCTCTTGATTTGGACTTGCGGGCAGCGAAGTCTGCCGTTATCTGCGCGCGGCTTGTTGAGCTGTTGGATCGCATGGATGCCGCGGCGCCGCACACCGTTGCCGTCTATGCCGCGATGGGTTCCGAAGTCAATCCTGCCGCGTTTGCCGCGGCGGCCGCCAAACGCGACTGGCGCGTGGCCTATCCGTGCATGCTCTCGGCAGCCGAAGCCACAGCTTGTGGCCAGCGCATGTGCATGCGGGCAGTTGCTGTCGACGATGCGTCCGCGGCTCCGTTTATCGCCCACCCCACGCGGGCCTTCACGGCCATGGACATCGACAGCGATCGCTTCCCTATCGTGCCTGCCGATGTTCTCGACATGATTATCGTGCCGCTCGTGGCCTTCGACCAAACCGGCGCGCGTCTGGGCTACGGCGGCGGCTGCTATGACCGCTACCTGCCCATGCTCCCGCCCATATGTCAAATCGTCGGCATCGCCTTCGACGAACAACGCATCGACCACGTCCCCACCGATGCCCACGACCTGCCGCTACCCCACATCATCAGCGCCTAATCGCCGCCACATCAGCCACGGCTACAGCAGTACCATCGCAGCCTAGTGCTCCTCGCCGGCGCGGGCCAGGTCGTAGGGCGTGGTCTGGTAGACGTAGTAGTTGAGCCAGTTGGTGTAGAACAGCTGAGCCTGGCTGCGCCAGACGTTGCGCGGCTCGGCGGTGGGGTCGTCGCCTGGGAAGTAATGCGCCGGCACCTGAGGATTGAGGCCGCGCTTCACGTCGCGCTCGTACTCCAGGCGCAGCGTGTCGGTATCGTACTCGGGGTGGCCAAATACAAAGAAGCGACGGCTGTCGGTCGACTTGACGATGTACAGGCCAACCTCGTCAGACACGGCCACAACCTCAAGCTGCGGCTCGGCCTCCACGTCCTCGCGGCGCACATCGGTATTGCGCGAATGCACGGCATAGAAACGGTCGTCAAAGCCGCGGACCAGCGGGCTTTGCGGCTTCACCAGATAATGCTCAAATACGCCACTCGCCTTTGCCGGTAGGTCGTACTTCTGGATACCGTAATGATGGTATAGACCGGCCTGCGCGCCCCAACAAATGTGCAGCGTGGAGTGCACGTGCGTGGTGGACCAATCCATGATCTGGCAGAGCTCGGGCCAGTAGTCAACCTCCTCGAACGGCATCTGCTCCACCGGCGCGCCCGTGATGATCAGGCCGTCGTAGTGGATGTCGCGGATGTCGTCGAACGTGCGATAGAACGTCTCCAGGTGGCCGGCGCTCACGTGCGTGGCCTCGTGCGTTTTCGTGCGCAGCAGGTCCACCTCCACCTGCAGCGGCGTGTTGGAGAGCTTGCGCATGATCTGCGTCTCGGTAGCGATCTTGGTGGGCATGAGGTTGAGGATAAGCACGCGCAGCGGACGGATGTCCTGGTGCAGCGCGCGGTACTCGGTCATGACAAAGATGTTCTCGCTCTCGAGCTGCGCGGCGGCAGGGAGGGCGTCGGGAATGCGAATGGGCATGGATGCTCCTTACGAGTCAGTTGCAGCTATGGTACAACGACCGGCCCAATCCGCGCGAGCACATCGCCCAGCGATGCCGTCAGCGGCCCAAATCGCTCCAAAAGTAGAGATTAAGGCATGCCCAAAAATCTATGGCGCTTTAGCCTAGCAAAGTGGCAACAGGACGCTACAATGGTTCGACGCGAAAAACTCGGCCGAAAGGATACATATATGTACCAGACGCGTAAGATCGGTGTGGTCGGCCAGGGCCACGTAGGAGCACATGTCGCCAACAGCCTGCTCATGCAGGGCATTGCCGATGAGCTGTACCTGTGCGATATCAACGAGGCCAAGGTGACGTCCGAGGTCCAGGACCTGCGCGACTCCCTTTCGTTTGTCCCGTACAACACCAAGATCGTCAACTGCTACGACCACTACGAGGAGCTTGCCTGCTGCGACGTCATCGTCAACGCCGCCGGCAAGGTCGCGCTGGCCGCCGGCAACCGCGACGGCGAGCTGTTCTTTACCACCGACGCCGCCCGCACCTTTGCCAAGCGCATCGTCGACGCCGGCTTTGACGGCATCTTCGTGAGCATCTCCAACCCCTGCGACGTCGTGTGCACCGAGCTGTGGCATCTGACCGGCTACGATCCCAAGAAGATTATCGGCTCGGGCTGCGGCCTGGACTC
>DBGBJN010000158.1:0-6594 GCA_048449885.1 Collinsella sp. | reverse complement strand
TTCGCTCATCACGTCGTCCAAAAGCAGCAGTGGGGCGGTGCCCAGGACATCGCGAGCCACGGCCACCTCCGCCACCTTCCAGGCCAGAACCAACGTTCGCTGCTGACCTTGGCTGGCAAATGAACGGGCGGAGCGACCCGCGACGGAAAACTCAATCTCGTCGCGATGCGGACCCACAAGCGTCACGCCGCGGCGCATCTCCTCATCGGCACGCTCATCGAGGGCCGCGAGCATATGCTCGTATGCCCAGTCCTTAAGTTCCTCGCGCCCCTCGGTTTGAGGCAAATCCCCCAGCGTGGACACATAGGACACGCCTGCGTCCTCACCGGACGCCACCTGCCCATACGCGGCGCGCACATGGCCTGCCAGTCGGTCGAGCAGGGCCAAACGATGTACGAGCAGGGCTGACCCGGCGCGGGCGATGGAGTCATTCCATGCGCCAAGCATCTCGCGGCAGCACCAGGACTCCTTGAGCAGGGCGTTGCGCTGCGTCACGCAACGCCCGTAGGTGCTCGCCAGGTCGGCGTAACGGGCGCTCAGTTGCACGCCAAAGTCATCGAGGGCGGCGCGGCGCACACTGGCACCGCGTTTGACCATATCCAGATGATCGGGGCAAAACAGCACGCTCGGCAAAACCCCGCGCACGCCGGGGGCCGAACATCTCTTGCCGTTACGGCTAAACGAGCGCTTGCCGTCCTCAACGCCCAGCCCCATATCGAGCACGCGGCCATCGCCCTCGAGTCTCAACTCGAGCCTGCACGAGCCCGTGCCGTCGTGCACGAGCTCGGTAGCGGTGGGATGCCTAAACGAGACGCCGCTCGTCAAAAGCTGCAGCGCCTCTATAAGGTTGGTCTTTCCCGCCGCGTTGGGCCCCGCAAGCACCGTCACGCCCTCGTCCAGGTCAAGACGGTAGCTATCGAAACTGCGGTAGCGCGCGACGGAAAGGTTGCGGGCAAACATGGTCATGGCGCAGCGCTAGATGCGAACCGGCATGACCAGGTACAGGTAGTTGATCTTGTCGTAGGACTTAAAGATACCCGCCTGCGAGTAGCTCTTGAGCTCAAGCGTGATCTCCTTCTCCTTGGACAGGGCATTGAGGCAGCCAAAGATGTAGTGGTAGTTAAAGGCGATGGTGCCCGACTCGCCCTCGGCCTCGACATCGATCGTCTCCTGCGCCAGATCCTGGTCATTGGAGATGGAGGACAGGCCCATCTGACCGTTCTCGACATCAATCTCGAACTTGACGGCGGGGTTCGCGCTCGCGATGACCGCCACGCGCTTGAGGGCGGCATTAAAAGCCGCCACGTCGATCTTGACGCTCGTCACGCACGAATCGGGGATGAGTTGCTTGTAGTTGGGGTATACGCCCTCGATACGACGCGACACGTAGGTGGTGTTGCCGGCCTCAAAGACAACCTGGGTGTCGGTGGCGCCGATCATGATGGTCGCCTGGCTGGCCATGATGCTCAGGGCGTCGTTGAAGGCGTCGGCCGGAACGTTGAGCTCAAAGGATCCCTCGAGCGTCGAGGTCTCGACCTGGGTGTCGCATACGGCCAGGCGGAAGGAGTCGGTTGCCACCAGGCGCACGGTGTTGTTCTCGACCTTCATGTGCACGCCTCCCAGGATGGGGCGGGCCTTATCAGTCGAAGTGACGCGCCACACGCGGCCGACCATCTCGGACAGGATATCGGTCGGGAGCTCCACCGCACTTTCGATGGCATAGGCGGGGAACTCGGGGAAATCGTTGGCGTCGAGCGTGTTGAGGCGGAAGGAGCTCTTCTCGCATCCGATCAGCACCTGACGCTCCGAGAGCTCAAAGGTAACCGGGGCGTCGGGAAGGGTCTTCGTAATGTTCGAGAGCATCTTGCAGGGAATCACCATCTCGCCCTCTTCTTCGACATGCGCGGCAATGCGATGACGAATCGAGATGGTGTAGTTAGAGGTTTGGAATTCCAAGATGCCGTCCTGCGCCTTAACGAGCACGCCCGACAGGATGGGAAGGGTAGATGCCGAAGCGACGCCTTTCATAACGACGCCGATGGCTTGCGTGAGCGAGCTTTGGCTGACGGTGAACTTCATCTTTTAATACCTTTCTATAGATATAAATATCTTAATAATAGTAATAGCACTGACGAAACTGTTGATTACTCCCAAAAGCGCTGGTCAACCCCAAAAAGAGAATCGACAGCGCCCTGTGCGCAACCGACCGTGTTTTCCACGTTCAAAACCTGCGGAAAACTTTTCATCGCCTTGTGGCGAGTTTTAGACATGTTATGCCCGGCGTTTCGACAAGTTTTCAACAGGTGTCTCTATTTCCCTACGAGCGCAGTGTAATTTTATCTCGCAGCGATTTGAGATCCTCGGTTATGGTGCGGTCTTCCTGAATCATCTTCTGAACCTTTTTATAGCTCGTACTGACGGTTGAGTGGTTGCGGTTGCCAAACTCCGCGCCCACCGCCGTAGTCGTCATCTCGCACATCTCGATGGCCAGATATATGGCGATATGGCGGGCTTTGGCTATGTTGGCGTTGCGGCGCGGGCCGATGAGCTCCTCGTGCGTCACGCCGTACTGCTCTTCAATGACAGACTGGACCGTCTGCACGTTGATCTTTTTGGCCGACGTATCGAAGTACTGACTTGCGATGGCGTCGATGTCGTCGAAACTGAGCTCGCTGCCCTCGCGTTCGCGGTCTCCTGCCTCGCCGGCGCAGCGTTCGCAGAAGCTCTCGAGTTCGCGGATGTTGGTTCCCGAGACTTCTGCCATGTGCTTAAAGTGCTCGTCGGTCAGATGCCCGCCATCGCCGCCATAGGCCGCCAGCAGCGAGTCGTCACCCGCCTCGGGTGCGGCGGCTATCGTGTTCTCGTAGTAGCGCTGCAAAATCTTGTATTTCATCTCGTAGCTGGGCTCCGCCACCAAACAGAGCATACCGGCATTAAAACGGCTGGTAAGGCGCTCGTCCATGCTCAGGTCTTTGGGCGCACGGTCGGCTGCGATGACGACTTTTTTGTTGTTGCGGATAAACTCGTCCATGAGCTGGAAGAAGTAGTCCACGCTCGCGCGCTTGCCGATGATGTTTTGAATGTCGTCGATGATGAGCACGTCCACGTCATGGTATGCCTGCATGATGGGGGCGTTGCTCTTCTTTTGGCGGTCGAACTCCGTCATCAGGTCATCGAGGTACGCTTGCGAGTTGGCGTACTTCACCTTGATCTCGGGCGACTTTTCGGCGAGCTCGTTTTTGATGGCGAGCAGCAGATGGGTCTTGCCCAGCCCCGATTTGCCATAGATGAACAGGGATGTGCATGTGCCGCGTTCGTCCGCGAGCGCGGCAAACTTGAGGGCCGAGCGATAGGCATGGCTGTTTTCGGGGCCGTAGACAAAGTTTTCGAAGGTGAATTTCGAGTTGGCTGCGAGCGGCGCGCCATCGGTGTTCTGCTCGATCGGTGCCGCAGCTGCGGGGACGCTCGTGGGCGATGCGGAGGCTGGTTTTGCACTCTTTGCAGGCGCCCCGCCCTTCATCTGGTTCATCATGCGGCGGAAATCGTCGGCCGAAAGCGTGTTTTTGATTGCGATGCCCGAATCCTCGCCCGGTGTTGCGTCGTGCGCGATAGGCATGTGTGTGGCAGCGGGCATAGGAATTGCTGCCGTTGGTGCGGCGGGCATGGTTTCACGGGAAACATCGCCGATTTGGTGCTCGGGAGCCGACACTGTGGTGGTAGCTGGTGCCGCCGGGGGGACGACGGGTGCCGCGGGTGCGGCGTTATCTGCCGCGGAGCCCTGTGGCGCCACGATGTTGAGCGCAATCGGTGCAAAGGCGATCTCTTCCAGGTACGCCTCGATGGTCGGCTGATGCTTTTTGAGCTGAGCGATAGCAAATCGCGAGGGGGCCTCAATCGTCAAGGTGTCCTCGGTAAGGCTCACAGCACGCGATTGCCCCAGCATGTTGATGAGGCGCGCATCTTGGCCGTCGCGCTGACAAAAGGCGATGGCATCCCCCAGGATGATGCCTGCTTCCTCGTCCACTGTCTCTCCCGTTCCTTAAGCTTGGGCCCGCACGCGAGCGCTTCCGATTTCGGTCAGATGGTATTTCTGCCCATGTTTGACTATCAAGCCCGTCTGCGCCAAATCGTTGAGCGTGCGCGACCAGGTGGGTGCAGAGTTTCCAAATGCCCGCGCCAAGTCCGTCGCGCCGCACTCTTGATGTTGGGCCAGATACCCTAATGCAGCGTTGCCGCGTTCGCTTACAAACACGTCCGACTGCGGTTGTGCGTATTGATTCGCCGCATTAGGATACATCATTTGAGCTGCTGGTTGTTGAGAACTCTGCATGGGCGGCACCTGCTGTTGAAAACTTTGCGGCCACTGTTGGTAAGGCTGCGGCGGCATCTGCTGAGTCCAGGGGTTGAGGTTTCCCTGCGGCATCTGCTGATACGGCTGCTGGTACGGCTGAGGATACTGCTGTGGATACGGCTGGGCATATCCCTGCTGCGGCATATATTGGGGAGGATACCCTTGTGGGTACGGTTGGTAGCCCATTTGCGCGACGTTTGGCATGGCCGCCGTCTGCTGCACGGCGCCTGTGTCCGGATCTGCCGAGCCTATGCCCTCCGGCATGTTTTGCACTGGGTTGCCCAGCGGTGTCTGGGGGTCTTGCATGGGAAAACTTCCAGGCTGCTGCATCTGCTGCGCCACGGGCTGCTGTGCAAACGTGCTGGATAGGGGATACGCCGGCTGCTCCGTCTCGGGGCGCACGGCGGCCCCTCGCCCTCCGGCGCGCTCGATTTCCTGCACGCGCTTGGGGTTCAGGCTTACCGTGACCACGGTGCCGTTGCCCATGTTGTCCTCGATGGATACGGCGCCGCCGGCGTTTTCCAGGTACTCCTGCACCATGGGAAACCCGGCTCCGGTTCCGCGGATGTATCGCTTCATGTTGCTGTTTGCGCTGGTAACGCCAAAGTCGAACGCGCGCTCCTTGTCGTCGATCCCCGGTCCCTGGTCTGCGAATCGGATGGTGTCGCCGCCGTCTAGGATCGAGATGATGGGCTCTGCAAAGTGGGCGTGGATAAAGTTTTCGACAATCTCGCGGATAACCATGAGCGAGATGTGCCCGCCCTGTTCTTTCATGCACTGGTAGACGGTGTTGGTTGTCTCTTCCAGATAGGTGCGCACGTCCTTCGGTTCGATGACGATGACGCGCGGTGTCGACAGCATGTCGTCATAGACCGCGATGCGTGCGGCATACATGGCACCCTGCGCTTTCGCAGCGGCCTGCTCTTCCTGGCCACGCTTTTCGCGCACGCCGGTGATGTGCTCATTGTCGGGTGCCGGGTCTCCGGAATCGACCATGGTGTAAAAGTCGTCAGACATGCTGCTCGCAATCTTTCATAAGGTTTCGAACAAATAGTAGCTCACTGTGCAATGTTTCTCATCTTTCGACAACTTTTCAAAACCTGTTGAAAACTTTGGAAAACGGGCGAAAAGTTCTCAACATTGCCAACATGACCTGTTGAAAACTCGGTGAAATATCGTGAAAAGTTGCCGTACACCGCAAATTTCAGTTGGGCTTATGGGGGAACCGTGTGAACTGCGCGACCTTTTACCTTTGATTTCTTGACATTTGAACATTGATTTCCCTACAATCTTCAAGCTCACGTGTCTATATCTGCGTCCGCGCTCCCGCGGACACTCGAAATGCAGCAGGAGGAACTTAAGATGAAGCGTACGTATCAGCCTAATAAGCGTAAGCGTGCCAAGACCCATGGCTTCCGTGCCCGTATGGCCACCAAGGGTGGTCGTGCCGTGCTCGCCCGTCGCCGCGCCAAGGGCCGCAAGCGTCTCACTGTCTAGCAGCGATACACACATCTCGCATGAAGACTATTAAGTCTCGGCAAGATTTCGAGCATGTGTTCAGTCAGGGGCGTCGTTTCAATCACCCTCTGATTCGAATGACCATATGTGAATCGGTTGGCGAAGGCGACTCCGGAAGGGTCGCCTTCGTTGGTGCTAAACGGCTCGGTTGTGCAGTTGTGCGCAACCGTTCTAAGCGTGTGATGCGCGAGGCCGCCCGCAGCTGCGGATTTCCCGTTGCGGGTTATGACATCATCTTGTTCGCGACTCCCAAGACGAGGATCTCCTCGCCGCAGGAGATGGACAAGGCATTGCGTTCGCTTATGAAACGCGCCGGCGTTGCCGGGGAGGAGCGATGAGCAATCACGTTTTGCGACGTGTTGCCATCGCTCCTATTCGCATATATCAACAGGTTATTTCGCCCTTATTACCTGACGCCTGCATTTATTACCCAACGTGCTCGCAATATGCCGTTCAGGCGATTGAGAAGTACGGTGTTTTGAGAGGCTGCTGGCTTGCCGTGAGGCGCATCGCTCGCTGCAATCCCCTGCACGTCGGCGGTTATGACCCTGTGCCCTAACGGGCACTCGCTATCGGAGGAAAACTTACATGTGGGATTGGATCGTTAACATCCTTTTCGAGCTGCTCAAGCTCATCCAGACCTTTGCGGTCGACTGGGGCCTGTCCATCATCATCCTGGTGGTCATCATCCGTCTGCTGCTGACGCCGCTCATGCTCAAGTCGAC
>DBGBJN010000157.1:0-2422 GCA_048449885.1 Collinsella sp. | reverse complement strand
TACGGCTGGCATGCTGTTGCTCTCAGGCCCCTTTCTTGTCGTGCTTTCCCTTGTTGAGGCACTCGCCTACTCCCTTCAATCGGGATCCGAACAAGCGCTTTTATATGAAATTGCCCGGAATGCCGGTCAAGGAGAGCGCTTCCTCACCATCAACGCTCGGCTGCTTGCCGCGCAATCAATCGCGACGGGAGTGGCAATCGTACTTGGATCATTCATTGCCCAAGTATCTTGGAGTGCCCTCTACGTATGCGTTTCCGTTTTCTATCTCCTGCAGCTTTTCCTTCTGTATCCCATTGAGAGGATGGAAACGACCCATTCCAAAAACTCTGGGGAGGAAAGGTTTGACGTAGCCAAGGTCTTCAGACGCGAAACCTGGTGCATTGGAGAATCCGCTTTTGCGGTGTTGCTTCTTCTAATCGGCACAAGCATGCTCGATGGATTCTATGGGAGTTATTACAACTTGAATCAGTTGGTATTCGACGCATTTGATGCTCCCGTCTCCATAATAGGAATCTTTTTCGGTGCATCCTATGCAGTAAATGCGACGGCCTACATTGCAGCAGATTTCTTCTCATCGCGTTTCGGGAAAAGAAATACCATGCTCGGCTCGATGCTAATCGAGGCCGGTCTTTTCATGATTCTTCCGTGGTTCGCTTCAAATCCGCTGTGTTTGTTTGGCCTTAGCATGGTGCTTTGTTTTCTCCCAGAAGTGGTGTACATCACTTCGGAAAACTTAATCCAAGACGCGATAGCGGACGATCTCCGCGCGACGATCCTTTCCGTCGCGTCTCTGGTAAGGGCTCTCTTTTCTGCAATGTTTTTCTCCATATTTGGATATGTGCTGGGGTTATATCCCATTCAGATAGCGCTCGGTGTTATTGGCGCAATCGCGATAGCAATTACCGCCGTTGTTTCTTTAAAAATTGGTGGAATACATGCCTTCAAGAATTGATGTATCGATTGACGAGCTGCCAGAAGTTTCGAGCCTTCTTGATGGCTGCGGGTGTACGCGTTAGCTTTGAATCGGTGGGCCTTAATGCCGAGGAATATCAGCGTTTTATCGATGCTGGCGGAATAGACTGGTTAACAAGTCCCGTGCCGAAAAGACTAGTTTTATGCGTGGTCGCGCCAACTGAGGACGCGCTGCTTCATGCCCTCTATGTCGAGCACGCCTTCGGCAAAGCCCTTGCGCACGAGCTCCTCGGGAACGTACTCGTCGTAGCGATCAAAATAAGGTACCTCGCCGGGATAGACGAGCTCGATGGGGTCGAAGTCCTTTTCGGCCTCGGCTGCGAGCACCTCAAAGAACGTCTCCTCGTCGGCCTTCATCTTAAACTGCATAAAGTATGGACGCGACGGATCGAGCCCGCGAAGGCCCAGCTCCGCGGCACACTTAATCTTGAGCATACGTTCGAGCGCCAGAAAGGCGTAGCTGCCCAACCAGGGGAAGAGCACCCAGGTGTCGCCACCCAGGTTGATGAGCGGTTTGGTCCCCGCACCCGAAATCTCGGCGGTATGACGAGCCTGTGCAAGGCGTGCCCGTGCGTTGCCCATGAGGTACGGATATGCCGCGTGCTCGTTGAGCGCTTGGCGCATGCGCTCGAGTACATGCGTGTTGATGTCACCGGGGCAGTCGCCAAAGTATGCCGGCACACGACCTTTGACTTGCGTGGCAAAGACGGTGTGTCGCTTCCAGTCCACTTCCTCGACTATCCAGCAGTGCCCGGCTATGGCGATGCGCTCACCGGGCGGTGGCGGATTGACGATCGTGCCCAACTCGGCCGACTCGCTGCGAACGGTGAACTCCTCGTTTTCCTGGAACACAGCGTAGAACTTAAAGTTGTTAATGATGCGCTCGCCCGCGAGACCCACGATGAGCCCGCCGCCCTCGGTGACCTGGATATGATCGATCTTGATGAGGTGGCGCAGCAGTACGCGATAGTCATCGGCCGAGACGCGGTGGAAATAGCTCAGTGTGAGCACGCGCTGGGCAAGTTCGGCCGGCGTGAGCTCGCCGGTGCTGGCGAGGGTCGACATAGTCTGGTGATAGAGCAAGCTGTAGGGGAGTCGATCGAGTTCGGGTGGCTCGACCCACTTTTCTTCGCGATAGAGTTGTACGAGCGCGATGCCCTGCAGGAGCTTCCACGGAATGGTCTCGGGCATCATCGTGCGCGGCTCGGGTTCGTCCTCGCGCATGACAAACCACATCTCGGGCGGAAGATCGCGGCGTCCCGTGCGCCCCATTCGCTGCAAAAAGGAGCTGACGGTAAACGGCGCGTCAATCTGGAAGGCGCGCTCCAGGCGGCCGATATCGATACCGAGCTCCAGCGTAGAGGTGGTGACGGTTGTCTGCGCCTGCTCCTCGTCGCGCATGAGCTCCTCGGCCGTCTCGCGCAGCGATGCCGAAAGGTTGCCGTGATGG
>DBGBJN010000156.1:0-3834 GCA_048449885.1 Collinsella sp. | reverse complement strand
TGAACCGTGAGAGGTATCGCGGCGACCTGCCCCTATCGGGGGTGGGTGCCTATGTCATCGCTTAAGACGACGCATCGCTGGGCGGTCGCTCAGCAAAACCCCGAGCTCGAAAAGGAGCTTTCGGCTGGTCTGGGCATTCCCGGGCTGGTGGCGCGCATTATGGTCGCGCACGGCATTGGCTCAATCAAAGAGGGCCAATTGTTTTTGACGCCTTCGCTCGATCGCGACTGGGCCGACCCACTCATTATCCCGGGCATGTCGGTCGTTGCCGACCGCGTCGAGCGTGCTATTCGCAACCACGAGCACATTGCAGTCTTTGGCGATTTTGACGTTGACGGTATTACGTCGACCTGCCTGTTGACCGAGGCACTGCGCACGTTTGGCGCCGATGTCACGCCGTTTATTCCGCATCGCTTTGATGAGGGCTACGGTCTTTCGCGCGCGGCGCTCGACCGCGTT
Organism: Collinsella sp.; assembly: GCA_048449885.1. Classification (GTDB taxonomy): domain Bacteria; phylum Actinomycetota; class Coriobacteriia; order Coriobacteriales; family Coriobacteriaceae; genus Collinsella. The sequence goes on along the minus strand of DBGBJN010000156.1, from coordinate 3,375 downwards.
AACGAGCTCGCTCGCCCCCAGCTGATCGTGACCGTCGATAACGGCATTGCCGCCAAGGAAGAGGTTTCCTATCTGAAGAGCCTGGGGATCGATTTGGTGGTCACGGACCATCACGAGCCGTCCGACCAGGTGCCGCAGGGCGTGCCCCTGACCGATCCCAAGCTCGAGGACGAGGGCCCCTCGCGCGAGCTTGCCGGTGCCGGTGTGGCGCTTAAGCTGGTGCAGGTCCTGGGCGAGCGTTTGGGCAAGCCGTCGTATTGGCGTTCGCTGATAGAGGTCGCGGCGCTGGGCACCGTGTCCGACATGATGCCGCTCACGCCCGAGAATCGCGCGCTGGTTGCCGAGGGCATCCAGCAGATGCGCGTAACCGCTCGCCCCGGCTATATCGCGCTTGCCGCGCTCGCCAAGGCGGACCTTTCGAGCATTACGGCGGATGGCCTGTCATTCTCGCTCATTCCCCGCTTAAACGCTGCCGGTCGCATGGCTGATCCCAAGCTGGCGCTCGACCTGCTGCTTGCCCGCGATCCCATCGAAGCAAGCGCACTGGCGGCTGAGCTCGAGGAAATCAACCGCCAGCGCCGTGAGATCGAGGCGGAGCTCACGCGCGATGCCATGGCAAAGGTCGAGGAGACCTATGACGGCGGACGCGCGATCGTCGTGGGCGGCGAAGGCTGGCACGAGGGCGTCAAGGGCATCGTGGCAAGCCGTCTGACCAACCGCTACCACGTGCCGGCGCTGCTGTTCTCGATCGAGGACGGTATCGCGCGCGGCTCTGGTCGCTCGGTGGGCAAAGTTAACCTGTTTGGCGCCATCGAGCGCTGTTCCGACCTGATGATTCGTCGCGGCGGACATGCCGGCGCGGTGGGTGTGACCATCGAGGCATCCAAGCTCGATGAGTTCCGCCGTCGCCTTTCCGCCGTGTTGTCCGAGCTTCCCGCCGAGGACTTTGAGGACACCGACGAGGTTGCCGCCACGGTCGACCTTTCCGAATTGAATATCGAGACCATCGAGCAGATTTCCCGCCTTGAGCCGTTTGGCCAGGGTAATAAGGTGCCGCTGCTGGCTGCCGAGGGCGTGACGATGTGTGATCGCGCCGTGGTGGGTAAGACCGGCGAGCACATGCGCTTCGTGGCGACGGATGGCGCCGCGAGTGTGCCGGCCATCATGTTTCGTGTGCCGCAGATCGACAAGCTTATCAATTGCGACAGCGCCGTCGACTTGGTGTTCGAGGCTGTTGCCGAGCATTGGCAGGGTCGTGTGAAGCCCAAGCTCATGGTCAAGGATGTTCTGGTCCGCGATACCACGCTGCCCAGCGTCGACGATCCGGCATGCGAGCTTCGTCGTGGCGTGCAGCCGGCGGATTCCGGCCTGCGCCTGGAGTCGCGCAAGCGCGAGACGCTCGCCCAGCTTTCTTATACCGAGCTGACACGCTCGCTTATCCATAGCTTTATCGGCTCGAACCAGCCACACCGCGCGCAGGTCGAGGCGCTCGACGCCTTGGCCGATCACCAAAGTGTTCTGGCCGTTATGGGAACGGGGCGCGGCAAGTCGCTCATCTTCCATGTGCATGCCGCGCGCGAGGCGGTCCTTCGCGGGCGTGCGAGCATCTTTGTCTATCCGCTGCGTGCGCTCGTTGCCGACCAGGCCTATCACCTCTCGTCGACGATGGCAGCGCTTGGCATTGGCGTTGGCGTGCTGACCGGCGAGACCGTGGAGGCCGCACGCGATGACGTGTTCGCCGGTCTAGCTTCGGGCCGCACCGGTATCGTGCTCACGACGCCCGAGTTCCTGTCTATCCACCGTGACCGCTTCGCGCGTTCGGGCCGCATCGGCTTTGTCGTTATCGATGAGGCGCACCACGCCGGTCTTGCCAAGGGCGGCGACCGCAGCGCCTATCTTGACATGCCCGATATCCTCAAAGCCCTGGGCGACCCGGTCGTTATGGCTGCGACGGCCACCGCGACGGCTCCGGTCGTGGCCGAGCTTGCCCGCATGTTGCCGATCACTCGCACGGTGGTCGACGAGACGGTGCGCGAGAACCTGCAGCTCGAGGACGACCGCGACCTTGCGAGCCGCGAGAACCGTTTGGTGTCGATCGTGGCGACGGGGGAGAAGACCGTCATTTACGTCAATTCGCGCGACCAGTCCGTGGCGCTCGCCAAGACGTTGCGCAAGCGTGTGCCCGATTGCGCAACCCATATCGCGTTCTATAACGCGGGGCTTGCGCGTTCCGATCGCCGTCGCGTGGAGGAAGCATTCCGAGACGGCAGCCTCAGCTGCATCGTCTCGACATCTGCCTTTGGCGAGGGCGTCAACCTGCCCGATATCCGCCATGTCGTGCTCTATCACATGCCGTTTGGCGGCATTGAGTTTAACCAGATGAGCGGCCGTGCCGGTCGCGATGGCCAGCCCGCCGTGATCCACCTGCTCTATTCGTCGCGCGATGCCCGCATTAACGAGCGCCTGCTCGACTGCTACGCACCCGAGCGCGACGAGCTCGTCACACTCTATCGCGCGCTGCAGACCATGTGGCGCTCCAACCGCGGCAAGACCGGGGATGATTCATTCTGCGCAAGCGATATCGACATCGCGCAGATGTGCCTTGCCATCGATGCCCGCACGCCGGTCGACGAGCGCTCGGTGGAAAGCGGCCTGGGAATCTTCGAAGAGCTTGGTTTCTGTCGCGTTTCGGGGTTTGACGACACCCGTCGCATCGCGATGGCCGAAAACCCCGGCCGCGTGCAATTGAGCAGGTCAATTCGCTATTTGGAGGGCTTGCGCTCGCGCATGGAGTTTTCGGCTTTCCGGAGCTGGGCGCTCGATTCGTGCGCTTCTGATATGCTAGCCAAAGTTAACCGCCCGATCGTACCGCGGGCCTAGGGGAAGGGGACCTCGATGGATGCCGCAGCCCGTACCGCCCATGATTCCACCCTCCAGCCGTTTTCGGAGATGGAGCACTATAAGCATGCCGATGAGCTGCCGCCCGAGATTATGGCGGACAGCTACGACAAGCTGGAGCGTCTGTGCCTCAAATATATGAATGAGGACGACTTTTCTAAGGTTGAGCAGGCCTACTGCTTTGCTGCCGAGAAGCATTGCAACCAAAAGCGGCGCTCGGGTGAGATGTACATCAACCATCCCGTCGAGGTGGCCATCATTCTGGCCGATCTTAAGATGGACTGTGACGTGGTGTGCGCCGCGCTGCTGCACGATACCGTCGAGGATACCGAGACTTCGCTTGCCGATGTTTCCGGCCTGTTTGGCGATACGGTGGCCGAGCTCGTCGATGGCGTGACCAAGCTCACCAACATCGAAGTCGACAGCATGGACGAGAAACAGGCCCTCACGCTGCGCAAGATGTTCCTCGCCATGTCC
>DBGBJN010000155.1:0-27653 GCA_048449885.1 Collinsella sp. | reverse complement strand
CAGTACAACGCGTTCGATTGGCAGGTGTCGTGATGGCGTTCGAGACGTTTGCCGTTCACGCGGCCTGCATCCGCGGCGTCGAGGCGATTCACGTCACGGTCGAGGTCTCGCTTGCCGGCGGCGTTCCGGGCATTCAGATGCTCGGCATCCCGAGTATGGAGGTGATGGAGTCACGTGGTCGTATTCGCTGTGCGATGCGCTCGGCCGGCTTTGAGATCCCGCGCTCGGGCATTACGGTCAATCTGGCGCCCGGCGATATTCGCAAGACCGGTAGCGGCTTTGATCTGCCCATCGCCATCGCGGTTCTAGCGGCCGATGGTCAGATTCCCCGCGACAACCTCGATCGTTGTCTTATCGCCGGCGAGCTCGGCTTGGACGGCACGGTGCTTCCTGTCAAAGGCGAGGTGGCGTTTCAGCTATTGGCTCGCGACATGGGGCTGTCTTTTATCGCCGGCAGGTCCGACCAGCATGTGCCACTCGCGGGCGTGGATTGCGGCTTTATCGACCATCTGTCTCAGCTTGCTCACGGCATGGGCGATGCCGCACGGCACTACTTGGATTCCGAGGGTGTCGAGGCGACCTTTGAGCCCGAGCTCGACTATGCCGACGTGCTGGGGCAGGAAGTCGCTAAACGCGGCATGGCGCTTGCGGCGGCAGGAGAACTCGGCTTGCTCATGATCGGGTCTCCGGGATCGGGCAAGACGATGCTCGCACGCCGTATGACCGGCATCCTGCCCGAGCTTTCCGTTGAGGATCAGCAGGAGGCACTGTGCATCCATTCGGTTTTGGGTGAGAACATTGATGGCTTGTTGGCGGGGCACCGCCCCTTCCGCAGTCCCCACCACAGTATTTCGACCGCAGGCCTTATCGGCGGCGGGCGCCCGGTGCACCCGGGTGAGATCAGCCTTGCTCATGGCGGCGTGCTCTTTTTGGACGAGCTTGCCGAGTTTCCCACTGGCGTGCTGCAGACGCTGCGTCAGCCCATCGAGCGCGGCTACGTGAGGATCGTACGCGTCGACGGGGCTTTTACCTTCCCGTCGCGCTTTCAGCTGCTGGCTGCGAGCAATCCCTGCCCCTGCGGCTTTTTGGGCGATCGCGAGGTGCCGTGTCGCTGCTCGGCGGCGATGGTCGAGCGCTATCGGTCTAAACTGCGCGGTCCTTTGGCCGACCGTATCGACATGATGATCGATGTGACCCGTCCCGACCCTCAAGTGATTATCGAGGGTGCGGAGGGCATGTCGTCGGCCGAGTTACGTGACTACGTTGTGCGCGGTCGCGCCTTTCGCGCTTGGCGCGAATCCCGCATGGACGATGCGGATGCCGAGGCCGAGGATGACGAGACACGGTCCATTGACGGCGTCGTTTCGACCTTTGAGCTCGATGATGCGGCGGAGAAGTGTGTGCTCGGCCTGTCGAAGCGCACGCATCTCACAGGGCGTGGCATCGTGCGCCTTGTTCGCATTGCGCGCACGATCGCAGATGTCGCCGAGAGCGAGCAGGTGACGCAGGACCACGTGCTCGAGGCGGCGATGTACCAGGGAAGGAGGGACCAATGATGGCTGAGGGAACCTTCGAGCTGCATCCAGGCGATGCGTTGTATCCCGAGACCGTTTTGGAGCTTTCTGATATACCCCAGACGCTTTATGTGCGCGGCAACCCCGAGGTGCTTTCGACGCCCGCGCTCTCCATCATCGGCGCGCGCAAGGCCTCGCCGTATGGTCTTGCCGTGGCAGAGCTTGCGGCAAAGGTGGCGATCGAGGCGGGAGTGACGGTTGTTTCGGGCGGCGCGGTCGGTTGTGACCAGGCCTCGGGTTGGGCTGCGGTCAACGCCGGCGGCAAACACGTCGTGGTGCTGGGGACGGGCGCCGACGTGGTCTATCCGCGTTCGAGCGCGGGGCTTATTACGCGCACGCTCGATACGGGTGGCGCGGTCGTGTCAATCTCTCCGTGGGGCATGGGTCCGCGCAAGTTCGCCTTTCCACGCCGCAATCGCGTGATCGCGGCCCTGTCGCAAGCCCTCTTTGTATCCGAGGCGGGTATGCCTTCTGGGACGTTTTCTACAGCCGAGGCTGCTATGGATTTGGGGCGCGAACTTCTTGCCGTGCCGGGGTCGATCCTATCGCCCGAGTCGCGTGGCACGAATTACCTCATTGCGAACGGTGCCTGCTGCATCGTCGACGAGGAATCTATCGAGATGGCTATTTCACGTATCTACGGAACCCTGCGCTACTCGCGCCCCGATGCTCCCGGCATTGCCGACCTGGATTCAACGCAGCAGACCGTGATGCATGCGCTCATCGCCTCTCCGCTCAAGGTCGACGACATCGCGGCGCTCGTCTCGCTCGATGCTGTCGGCGTACTCAAACTCTTGGGTTCGCTTGAACTCGAGGGTCTTATCGAGCGCATGATGGATGGAAGGTATGCGCCCTCCAAGTTTGCCCTTCACGCCCAGACACCCTTCGGTCACAATGGAAAACGTGTCAATTAGAAAGGTGTTTGCAGATGCAGTTCGATCAGGTGACAGTTATCGGTGGCGGTCTGGCGGGTTCGGAGTGCGCGATCCAGCTGGCAGATCGCGGGTTTGCCGTAAAGCTGTGCGAGATGCGCCCCCAGGTGAGCTCCCCGGCCCACCATACCGATCACCTGGCAGAGCTCGTCTGCTCCAATTCGTTTAAGTCGACCCGTCCGGATTCCGCGGCTGGTTTGCTGAAGGCCGAGCTTGAGCGCATGGGTTCAGTCCTGCTCGATTGCGCCCATCGCGCGGCTGTTCCCGCCGGTGGCGCCTTGGCGGTCGACCGCGTCAAGTTTTCCGAGCTTGTCGAGGCCGAGGTTGCCGCTCGTCCCAATATCGAGGTCGTGCACGGCGAGGTCACGCAGATTCCCGAGGGTCACGTGGTCATTGCCGCGGGCCCGCTGTGTTCACCGGCGCTGAGCGAAGAGGTTATGAAGCTCGTCGGTGGCGATGCCCTGGCATTCTTTGATGCGGCGGCGCCGATCGTCGATGCCTCCACGCTCGATATGGACGTGCTGTTTTCGCAGTCGCGCTATGAGGAGCAGGGGAGCGGCGACTATCTCAACGCTCCGCTCAACAAGGAGGAGTACGAGGCCTTTATCGAGGCACTTACCACGGCCGACCGCGTGGTGCTCAAAGACTTTGAGGGCGGCGATCTGTTCCAGGCCTGCCAGCCTGCCGAGGAAGTTGCGCGCACCGGCAAGGACGCCATTCGCTTTGGCGCCATGAAGCCCGTCGGCCTCACCGACCCGCGTACCGGACGTCGCCCCTGGGCGGCGATTCAGCTGCGTGCCGAGAACAAGGAGAAGACCGCCTATAACCTGGTGGGCTTCCAGACAAACCTGACCTTTGGCGAGCAGAAGCGCGTCTTCCATATGGTGCCGGGCCTGGAGAACGCTGAGTTCTTCCGCTACGGTGTTATGCACCGCAATACCTTTGTCGACGCCCCGCATGTGCTCGATGGCACCTTTGCCGTGCCCGGTACCGGTGTGCGCCTGGCCGGTCAGATCACCGGCACCGAGGGGTACATGGAAGCCGTGGCGACAGGTCTGCTCGCGGCGCTCAACACCTATGCCGAGGCTATCGGTGCCGCGGGCGTCGAGTTGCCGCGTGTGGGCGCCCTGGGTGCGCTCGTGGGCTATGCGACCGATCCTGCCACCGTGGGCTATCAGCCCATGCATGTCAACTTTGGCCTGGTGCCGCCACTCGAGGATAGTAAGCGCCGCAGCAAGCGCGACCGCTACCAGGCCTATGCGGACCGTGCGCTCGAGGCCCTCGATGCCTACTTGGCCACGCGTACCGACTTGTTTGGAGGCGACCGGTCATAGCCTTTGACCAGTACGACACCGTCGACTCGTTTATCGCCTATATCGCACGCGTCGAGGGACTTTCTCCCAACACGGTGACGGCCTATGGCTCGAGGCTGGAGCGCTTCGCTGCCTGGTGCGAGCGCGAGGATATTGATGCTTTCGCTGCCGACGTGCGCACCATTCGTCGCTATCTTGCCGAGCTTTCACGTGACCAGGTGGCTCCCCGAACGCTTGCGGCGCACCTGTCGGCTATTCGATCTCTCTATCGCTGGATGGCTGCCGAGGGGATTGTCGAGGGCGATGCGGTCTCGGCGATCGCGTCGCCCAAGCTGCCGCGTGACCTGCCGGGCGTCCTTACGACCCAGCAGGTCGAGGCGCTGCTCAAGACGCCTGATACCTCGACGCCCGCGGGACTGCGCGATGCGGCGATGCTTGAGTTGCTCTATGCCTCCGGCGCGCGAATCTCGGAGCTCGCGGCGCTCAACGTGGAGTCTATTGGTTGGTTCGAACGCACGTTGCGCCTGTGGGGCAAGGGGAGCAAGGAGCGTATCGTCCCTCTGTATCGTCGCGCACTCGAGGCGACGCGTCTCTATATTGAGGAGGGGAGGCCGGAGTTGCTCGCCCAGGCAAAGCGCCGTGACCCCGCTACCGGGCCGCATCCGCTGCTTATATCGGCGCGCGGCAATCGCATGAGTGCCGCCATGCTCAGGCGGCGGTTCCATACGCTGGCGACGCTCGCCGGCATTCCGGCCGACATTGCCCCGCATGCGATGCGCCATACCTTTGCGACCGATTTGCTCGAGGGCGGTGCGGACCTGCGCTCGGTTCAAGAGCTGCTGGGCCATGCGAGCCTGTCTACAACGCAGATTTACACGCATCTCACGCCCGATCGGCTCAAACGTGCCGTGGCTCAAGCCCATCCCCGCGGCGAATAGTGGCTGGGACGTCCCGCGCCGCACTCAGGTGTGTGGTTTTGATTGCGGGTTGGCAGGAAGATGCATTCCTGCTATCATTCATCGGGTTGCTTCACGGCAACATGTTTTTATCACGCACGCGCGGCTACTTCATACCGTGGTGCCCGGGCTTTGGTAGCACATGTCCGGGTTGGTTTTGGAGGATGACCCCGCGCGGAGGCAAACCACAGGAGGTTTAACATGGCTACCAAGATTAATATCCGCACCCTGCTCGAGGCCGGCTGCCACTTCGGTCACCAGACCCGTCGCTGGAACCCCAAGATGAAGCCGTTCATCTTTGGTGAGCGCAACGGCATCTACATCCTCGACCTCAAGCAGACCATCCTCGACGCCGACCAGGCCTACACCTTCGTCAAGAACGTCGCCAAGGGCGGCAACGTGCTGTTCGTCGGCACCAAGAAGCAGGCTCAGGAGGCCGTCAAGAACGCTGCTGAGCGCGCCAACATGCCTTACATCAACCAGCGTTGGCTCGGCGGTATGCTGACCAACTTCGTCACCATCCGCTCCCGCATCAACCGCATGGAGGAGCTCGAGGCCATGGTCGAGGACGGCCGCATGGCTGTTCTGCCCAAGAAGGAGCAGGCTGTTCTCGGCAAGGAGCTCACCAAGCTCCAGACCAACCTCGGTGGCGCCCGCGACATGAAGGGTCTGCCCCAGGCTCTCTTCGTCATCGACACCAAGCGCGAGGAGAACGCCATCAAGGAGGCTCAGCGCCTGAACATCCCCGTCGTCGCCCTGATCGACACCAACTCCGATCCCGACGAGGTCGAGTACGGCATTCCCTGCAACGATGACGCTATCTCCGCTGTCACCCTTATGTGCGAGCTCATGGCTGACGCCTGCCTCGCTGGCTCCGGCAAGGAGCAGGTCTCCGAGGCCGAGATGGCCGCTGAGCCCAAGGCCGAGTAAAACAGTCTTAGTTAATTCTTTTTCATCTCTTTGAAAGGAACCACAATGGCCCAGATTACCGCCGCTATGGTCAAGCAGCTCCGCGAGATGACCGACTCCCCGATGATGGAGTGCAAGAAGGCTCTCGTCGAGGCTGACGGCGACATGGACGCCGCTGTTGACGTTTTGCGCAAGAACGGCCTCGCCAAGGCTGCCAAGAAGGCTGGCCGTGAGACCAACGAGGGCGCTGTCGCCGCGTTCGTCTCCGAGGATGGCAAGACCGGCGCTCTGCTCGAGCTCTCCTGTGAGACCGACTTCGTTGGCTCCAACGCCAAGTTCACCGGCTTTGCTTCCAAGGTCGCTGAGGTTGTCGCTACCACCGAGCCTGCTGACGTCGACGCTCTGCTCGAGAAGCCGATGGGCGAGGAGACCGTTTCCTCCGAGCTCACCGAGATGATTCACATCATGGGCGAGAACATGAAGATCTCCCGCTTCGCTGCCCGCAAGGCCGAGAACGGCGCGCTCGCTTCTTACATCCACATGGGTGGTAAGATCGGCGTCCTCGTTGAGTTCGCCTTCGAGAAGGCCGAGACCGCTCAGGCTGAGTCCTTCAAGACCTTCGCTCACGACGTTGCCCTTCAGGTTGCCGCCGTCGCCCCGATCTGCGCTACCCGCGATCAGGTTCCGGCCGAGACCGTCGAGCACGAGAAGCAGATCTACATGGCCCAGGCTGCCGAGTCCGGCAAGCCCGAGGCTATCCAGGAGAAGATGGCTGTCGGCCGTCTGGAGAAGTTCTACAAGCAGTCCGTGCTCACCGAGCAGGAGTTCATCAAGGACAGCTCCCTCACCATCAAGAAGTACGCTGAGCAGGTCTCCAAGGAGCTCGGCGACACCATTACCGTCGTTGCCTTTGACCGTCTGGTCCGTGGCGAGTAAATAAGCTCTTGTAGCTGGTAATGAGCAGGCTGTGGGTTTTACTCACAGCCTGCTTTTTCATGGCTCTTATCAGAGCCTTTGATATCATATTGAGAGTCTAATTAAAGGAGGATCGCTTTGTCCGACATCCGATATAAACGCGTGCTTCTTAAGCTTTCCGGCGAAGCACTGATGGGCGACGGCCAATATGGCATCGACCCCAAGGTTACCGACCATCTTGCCAAGCAGGTCAAGGAGCTGCTCGCCGTTGGCCATGAGGTCGGCGTCGTTGTCGGCGGCGGCAATATTTTCCGCGGCATGGCAGGCGCTGCCGGTGGCATGGAGCGTGCTCAGGCCGACTACATGGGCATGCTGGCAACCGTTATGAACGCGCTCGCCCTGCAGGATGCCTTCGAGCATAACGATGTTCCCTGCCGCGTTATGAGCGCTATCCAGATGAACGAGATCTGCGAGCCCTATATTCGCCGTCGCGCCATCAACCACCTTTCCAAGGGCAACGTCGTTATTTTTGCCGCCGGTTCGGGTAATCCGTACTTTACGACCGACACCGCCGCGGCTCTTCGTGCGTGCGAGATCGGCGCCGAGATTCTGATTAAAGCCACCAAGGTTGACGGCATCTACGATAAGGATCCCGTCAAGTGCGCCGATGCCGTCCGTTTTGACAAGATTACCTATCACGAGGTTCTCGTCCGCGGTCTGCAGGTTATGGATTCCACGGCTACGGCACTGTGCCAGGACAACCGTATGCCGATTTTGGTCCTCAACATCGATGGCGAGGACACCGTCAAGCGCGCGCTTTCGGGTGAGCCCGTCGGCACGCTCGTCTATCAGGAGGATTAAGCATGGCAGAGAACATCACCGCCCACATGGACAAGTCGCTCGAGTCCCTCAAGCATAACTTCTCCAAGGTTCGTACCGGCCGCGCCAATGCCAACATTCTGTCCGACATCACCGTCGATTATTACGGTGTTCCCACGCCGGTCACGCAGGTTGCCGCCGTCAAGACCCCCGAGGCCCACATGCTGCTCATCGAGCCGTGGGACAAGGCACTCATCAATGCTATCGTCAAGGCCATCGGCGCTTCCGATCTGGGTATTACTCCCAACTCCGATGGCACCGTCGTTCGTCTTCCGTTCCCGGCTCCCACTGAGGAGCGCCGTCGCGAGCTCGTCAAGGAGTGCCGCGAGTACGCCGAGCAGGCCAAGGTGTCTATCCGTAACATCCGTCGCGACTTCAACAACAAGCTCGAGCGCGATGAGGAGCTCACCGAGGACGATGTCCGTCGCGAGCAGGCCAAGGTCCAGAAGCACACTGATGAGTATGTCGCCAAGGTCGAGGAGCTTCTGAAGGAAAAAGAAGCCGAGGTCATGGAGATCTAAGGTGCAATACGACGAGCATAAACTGGTCGAGTACTTTGCCGACGCCCCTGCGGGCGTCGGTTTTTCCGACCTTGACCTCAATAACATTCCGCACCATATCTCGTGCATCATGGACGGCAACGGTCGTTGGGCCACTTCGCGCGGTCTTGCGCGCACCGAGGGCCACAAGGCGGGTATCGTCTCCCTTCGCGAGATTATTACCGCCTGCGTGCGTCTGGGCGTCGACGTGCTTTCGGCCTATGCGTTTTCTACCGAAAACTGGAACCGTCCGCAGCATGAGGTCAACGTCTTGATGCATCTGTTTGCCAAGACGTTCATCGACGAGCTGCCGCTTCTGAAGCGCGAAAATGTGCGCGTTGTCTTTTTGGGTGACATTTCCGCGCTGCCCAAGAAGACCCGCGACGTTTTTGAACGCGGTCTTGCCGAGTGCGCCGATCACACCGGTATGACGCTGGCGCTTGCCGTCAACTACGGCGCGCGTGCCGAGATTACCCGCGCTGTCCGTCAGATCGCACTCGACACTGCCGCCGGTAAGATCGATCCTGCCGCAATTGATGACGACATGGTGGCTTCCCACCTCTATACCGCCGGTCTTCCCGATCCTGAGCTTGTGATTCGCACCTCTGGTGAGCTGCGCCTTTCGAACTATCTGCTGTGGCAGGTAGCTTATTCCGAGTTCTACGTCACCGATACCTATTGGCCCGACTTTGATCGTTGGGGCCTTGTCGACGCCATTTTGGCCTATCAGGGCCGTGACCGTAGGTTTGGTGGACTGAGCAAGACCGAGGAGGCTTAATCGTGTCCGATCGTCCCAAGGCATCTGCTCCCAAGACGCCAGAGCGCAAAGCTACCGCTGCGGGAGCGCCTGCAGCGAAGGGCGGCACCGGTTCGTGGCTGTCGGGCTTTATTACCCGTGCCGCCGCCGGTATCGTCTACGCCGTTGTCTTTATCCTGTGCCTGGTTTTGGGTATCGTGCCCACGGCCATCTTTGTTTCTGTCATGAGCGGTCTGTGCTGCTATGAGTTTTTCCGTATGACTAGGCTCGATGGCAAGATGGCTAACGAGCGCATGGGTATCGCTGCCGCCGTACTCTTTCCGCTGTCGGCGTTGGGCGATTCGATGTTGCTGAATGCCCTGCTTTTTGCCCTGATGCTCGCTGTGGGCATTTGGTATGTCTGGTCGCCGCGTACCCGCATCTCTGATGTGGCCGTGACGCTCATGGGTCCCATCTACACTGGCTTTATGCTGTCGGCTATCGTGCTGCTGCGCGATGCCGTGCCCGGTTTTGCCGGCGCCTTGCTTTCGGTGGGCGTTTGCGCGTCCCTTTGGGTCTCCGATTCGTTTGCCTACATCGTGGGCAGCCGTATCGGCAAGCACAAGATGGTTCCCAAGATCTCTCCCAAAAAGAGCTGGGAGGGGTTTGTCGGCGGCATCCTGGGCTCGGTTTTGATTTGGTTCATCCTGTGGGCGACGCACTTCTACAAGCTCAGCCTGCCCTATGCGCTGCTGTGCGGCGTGGTCGTGTCCGTCCTGGGCGTTATCGGCGACCTTATCGAGTCGCGCATCAAGCGTGGCGTGGGCGTCAAGGATTCCGGCAACCTTATCCCGGGCCATGGCGGCATGCTCGACCGTAGCGACTCGCTTATCTTTGGCTGCATTACCGCTCAGCTGCTTTTGATGATCGGAGGCGTGCTGTAATGTCATTCCAGACGACGTATGGCCCCGATGGACGCCTCCGTGTTGCCATCCTGGGTTGTACGGGCTCTATCGGCACTCAGGCACTCGATGTGTGCCGTCAGCATGCTGATCGCCTGCAGGTGACGGCGCTGTCCGTTAATTCCAGCACCTCTGAGCTCGTTGCCGCTGCCCGCGAGTTCTCGGTTCCGGCGGTTGCCGTGGCCGACGCCGCCCACGGTGCGGACGCTGTGCTGCAGGAGTTGCCCGAGGGAACGAAGCTCGGCGTTGGCGCGCAGGCGGTTTGCGAGCTCGCGCGTCGCGACGATGTCGACTGCGTGCTCGTTGCTATTGTGGGCGCTGCCGGTCTCGAGGCGAGCCATGCGGCCTTGACCTCTAATAAGCGCCTTGCCCTTGCCAACAAGGAGTCCCTCGTCGTCGGTGGCGACTTGCTTATGCCGTTGGCACAACCGGGCCAGCTTATTCCAGTCGACTCTGAGCACTCCGCCATCTACCAGTGCTATCTGGGGGAGGACCCGCGCGAGGCTCATTGTATTTGGCTTACCTGCTCGGGCGGTCCGTTCTTTGGCCGCACGCGCGACGAGCTCAATCGCGTGACGCGTGCCGATGCCCTCGCACATCCCACGTGGGCCATGGGTGCCAAGATCACCATCGACTCCGCCACCCTCATGAACAAGGGCCTAGAGCGCATTGAGGCCATGCATCTGTTTAACTGCGACCTCGATTTCATTAACGTGGTCGTGCAGCGTCAGTCCAAGATTCACTCTATGGTCGAGTTTGCCGACGGCTCCGTGATGGCGCATCTCGGTGCTTCCGACATGCGTATTCCCATCCAGTTCGCGTTCTCGTATCCCGAGCGTTGGGATACCCCGGCGCCTCGTATCGATTTCCGCGAGCTGGGGCAGCTCACGTTTGATGCTGCCGACATGGATACCTTCCGCTGTCTGGCACTGGCCGAACGTGCCGGCAAGACGGGTGGCACCATGCCGTGCGTGCTCAATGCGGCCAACGAGGTCGCTGTCGATGCGTTCTTACACGACGGCTGTAGCTTTACCGATATCGACCGCGTTGTGGAATCCTGCATGGATGCCCACGATATGCAGGCGGTCGATTCGTTTGAGCAGCTTCGCGACATCGATGCGTGGGCGCGTGAAAAGGCTGCGCAGGTGCTCGCCGCAACCCGTTCCTAACCCATAAGGATTGCTTTTTCGTTTTATGGATACTGTTCTGAGCGTTCTCTCATCGGTCTTTTGGGGCCTGCTGATGCTTTCCGTCCTCGTGTTTTTGCACGAGGGCGGCCACTTTTTGGCGGCGCGTGCCTGCGGCGTCCGTGTGACCGAGTTCTTTTTGGGCCTGCCGTGTCGCTTTGACATCCATTACATGTCGCGTCGCATTGGAACCAAGTTTGGCGTGACCCCGCTGCTGCTGGGTGGCTACGCTGCCATCTGCGGCATGGATCCCACGGACGTCTCGTGTGCCGATCGCGTGCTCGCGGCTATCTATCGTCATGGTCGCGCGACCGTGGCCGACCTTGCTGTCGAGCTCGAGCTATCCGAGGAGGTTGTGCTCGAGGCATGCGCCTTGCTCTTGGGTTGGGGCTCTATCGCGCCTTGGTATGAGGAAGGGGAGAAGCCCTCGCCGAGCTACTATCCCACCAAGTATCAGACGCTGCCGCGAGACGCGGCGGGTTACACCACCTTTGACGGCCGCCGTTTCGATCGAGAGCATGCGACTACCGAGGGCGATGTGTGGGAGCTGCCGTGCGGCGAAGCCGAGTTCCTTGCGCAAGAGCGTTCGCATACCTATCTGGGCCAGGGTTTTCTCAAGCGCGCCTTTATGCTGCTTGCGGGCATTCTCGTCAATATCCTGACGGGCTTTTTGCTGCTTATGAGCATCTACTCTATTGCGGGTGTCACCGTGCCGATGGATACCAACGTGATCGGTCAGGTTGACGAGGGGTCTATTGCCGCCAAGGCGGGTATCGAGGGCGGCGACGCGATCCTTTCGGTTGACGGAGTATCGTGCTCTACCTGGATGGACGTTTACGATGCCATCGGCAAGGCCGCCGGTAAGGACGATATCGCCATTGAGTATGAGCGCGACGGCAAGCAGCATTCGACCTCGGTTGCGCTCAAAGAGGACGAGCGCCTAGGTGTGTATGCCTCTACGCAGGTGGTCCGTTTAGACCCCATCACGTCGGCTCGCCTTTCGTTCTCCTATGTCGTGCAGACAGCGGAGGGCGTGATGCGCCTGCTCCAGCCGCAGCATACGATGGAGATTCTCGATCAGTCTTCTTCGATCGTGGGCATTAGCGTTATGTCCTCACAGGCTGCTGCTGCCGGCCCTGCCACGTTCCTTTCGTTTGCCGCCCTCATTTCGTTCTCGCTTGGCTTTATGAACCTGCTGCCCATCCCACCACTCGATGGCGGCAAGCTGGTCATCGAGATCATTCAAAAGATTGCTGGCCGCGAGCTTCCGCTCAAGGTCCAGACGATTGTGAGCTATGTGGGCATCGCGCTCTTTGCGCTGCTGTTTGTCTATATGCTTCGTTCCGACGTCCTTCGATTTATCCTGTAGGGGAGTGTTTGGATTGTCTTTATCCCATCCTTTGCCTCGCGAGTTGACGCGCCCCGTGCATGTGGGCGGTGTGCAGATCGGTGGCGGCGCGCCGGTGGTGGTCCAATCCATGACCTGCACCGATACCGCTGACGCCCAGGCAACGCTTGCGCAAGTGTGCGCGTTGGCGCAGGCTGGCTGCGATATCGTGCGTGTGAGCGTGCCCACCGAGGCCGCGCTTGAGGGTTTCCGCACCATCTGTGCCGAGTCTCCGGTGCCGATCGTCGCCGATATTCACTTTAACCATAAGCTCGCCATCGGCGCCGTCGAGGCTGGTGCCGCCAAGCTTCGCATCAATCCCGGCAATATCGGCGATTGGGCTAAGGTCGATGCCGTGATCGATGCCGCGGGCGCCGCTGGGTGCGCGATTCGTATCGGCGTCAATGCCGGTTCGCTCGAGCAGGATATCGCCGAGCGCGACGACCTCACGCAGCCCGAAAAGCTCGTGATGTCGAGCGAGCGCTTCGTCAAGCACTTTGAGGACCGCGGTTTTACGAACATTGTGCTTTCGGCCAAGGCCCATAGCGTGCAAACGACGCTTGATACCTATCGAGCCCTGTCGCGTGAGATTCCCCACGTTCCGCTTCACCTGGGCGTGACGGAAGCGGGGACCAAGCTCCAGGGCACCATCAAGAGCTCTGTAGGCTTGGGTATCTTGCTTTCCGAAGGCATTGGCGACACCATGCGTGTGTCGCTCACAGCCGATCCGGTTGAGGAGCCGCCGGTTGCCTGGGGTATTCTGCAGTCGTTGGGCCTGCGTCGCCGTGGCCCCGAGATTGTCTCGTGCCCCACATGCGCCCGCTGCCAGGTTAACCTTATTCCCATTGCCGAGGAGGTTACCGAGCGGCTTAAGAACTACTCCGCGCCGCTTTCGATCGCTGTGATGGGATGTGCCGTTAATGGCCCCGGCGAGGCTTCTGATGCCGATCTGGGTGTTGCTTGCGGACGTGGTCAGGCCTTGCTCTTTTCGCATGGCCAGATCATTGGTAAAGTAGCTGAGGATCAAATTGTCGACGCGCTTATGGCCGAGGTCGACAAGCTTATTGAGGAGAAATAAATGACCCGAGCAATGTATATGTCTAAGCTCTATGCGCCGACGCTTAAAGAGGATCCGGCGGACGCCGAGCTCGCCAGCCACCGTCTGCTGCTCCGTGCCGGCATGATCCGCAAGGAGGCCGCCGGTCTGTATTCCTACCTGCCGCTTGCTTGGCGCTCGATTCGCAAGATCGAGAACATCGTGCGCGACGAGATGGACGCCGCCGGCGCCCAGGAGCTTATGATGCCTATCATGGTCGATGCCGAGTTGTGGCGCGAGTCCGGCCGCATCGACGCCTATGGCAAGGAGCTTGTGCGCTTTGACGACCGTCACGGTCGCGAGTTCGTCCTGGGCCCCACGCACGAGGAGACCGTCACGGCCCTGGTGCGCAATGAGCTGCGCTCCTACAAGCAGCTACCCGTTAACCTCTACCACATCCAGGATAAGTTCCGCGACGAGTTCCGCCCCCGCTTTGGCCTGATGCGCGGTCGCGAGTTCATCATGAAGGACGCCTACAGCTTCTCCGCCACGCAGGAGAGCCTGCAGGAGGAGTATGACAAGATGAAGCAGGCCTACGCTAACATCTGCGAGCGCTGCTATATCAAGGCCCTGCCCGTTGTTGCCGACTCCGGTGAGATCGGTGGCGATACCTCCGTCGAGTACATGGCTTTGGCCGACGCCGGCGAGGCTTCGCTCGTCTACTGCGACGATTGCGGCTTTGCTGCCGATGACGAGGCGGCAAGCACCAAGGTCGTCGTGACCGAGGGTCCTGGTGACGGTACGCTCACCAAGGTTGAGACTCCGGGCATGGGCACCATTGAGGCTGTTGCTAAGTTCTTCGGCTTCCCCGAGAACGGCACGCGCAAGTCCTTGGCTCTCATCGATGCCGAGGGCAAGCCAGTCGTGGCCATTGTTCCGGGCGATCATGAGCTCAATGACTGCAAGGCCGAGCATGTCTTTGGCAAGGGCTATCGCATGATGACCGACGAGGAGCTTCAGGCGAACGGTCTGCACAAGGGCTTTATCGGACCGGTTAACCTGCCCGATGGCATTCGTCTGGTGTGCGACGAGAGCCTGCGCGATTCCAAGCAGTGGGCCTGCGGTGCCAACGAGGTCGATTATCACTTTACCGGTGCCTGCCCCGAGCGCGACTTTACCGTCGATGAGTGGGCCGATCTGGTCACCGTCGTTGCCGGCGACCCCTGCCCGCACTGCGGCAAGCCGCTCTCCGCTGCCCGCGGCATCGAGGTCTCTCAGGTCTTCCAGCTGGGCACCAAGTATTCCGAGGCCATGGGTGCCACCTTTATGGATGAGGACGGCAAGGAGAAGCCGCTCATCATGGGTTGCTACGGCGTCGGTGTGTCCCGCTCGCTTGCTGCCGTCGTGGAGCAGCACAACGACGAGCACGGCATCGTCTGGCCGGTTTCCGTCGCCCCCTACGAGGTCGCGGTGATTCCGCTCGATCCCAAGAAGGAGGAGTGCGCTACCGTCTGCGAGCAGATCGTTGATGGCCTGTGTGCCGAGGGTATCGAGGTCGTCGTCGACGACCGCGATGAGCGTCCCGGCTTTAAGTTTGCCGACAACGACCTTATGGGCTTCCCGTATCAGGTCGTTCTGGGTAAGCGTGGCCTCAAGAATGGTACTGTGGAGCTCAAGGACCGTGCCACGGGCGAGCGCGAGGACGTGGCGATCGACGAGGTCGTCGCCAAGGTCGCCGAGCTTGTGAAGGCAGCACGCCGTTAATCGACGATTTCGCTTGTAGTTCGATATACGGGACGGCCCCGCATTTCTCCAGATCGGGGAGATGCGGGGCCGTCCTTTTATCTTGTGGCATCCTCGATATCTAAAAGGAAAACCCCACAGCCCATGCGAGCTGCGGGGTTTTCCTTGTGCCTCCGATGCGAAATAAATCGCTCAGATATTACTGATAATCGACGACGTCGATCCAGTTCTTCAGAAACTCATCGTTCACGTTGCGCTTACGAGCGAGCTCGGAAGCGGCGACGATGCTCGTCCACTGACGCACGACCTGCATGGGCATGTCGGCGCGGTCGCAGTAGAGCTCCAGGTAGGCCTCAGCCTGATCCTTGCTGTTGAGGGCAAAGAGCAGGTAGGTGGTGGCAACGTCGGCAGCAGGGGAGCCCTGGGTGGCGTGTGCCCAGTCGCACACATAGAGCTGGCCGTCGTCGCCGACGATGACGTTGGAGGGGTTGAAGTCGCCGTGGCAGACCTTGAACTCCTTGGTCATGCCGTCCAGACGCTCCTGAAGGTTGTAGCGCGTGGTGGCATTGAGCTGATCAAGGCTGTCGATCATGCGGGCGTACTTGTCGCGCTGACGGTTGAGCAGCGGGGAGGTGTAGCCGTGGATCTCGATCTGGAGGTCGACGAACATCTCGAGGTACTCACCAAAGCGCTGGGGCTCGGCAGTCATCTTCTCGGCAAGGGTGGTGCCCGGAACCTTCTCGGTCACGAGCGCCCAGCCGTTGGCGTTCTCGAGCTGGGAAACCTCGAGAGCCTTGGGGCTGCGGATGCCGCACTCATTGATGCGGGCAAGATTCAAAGCCTCGTTGAACACGTCGGAGACAGGCTTGGTCTCGTTAAAGACCTTGACGATCTTGTCGCCCAGGTCGTAAACGACCTTGTTGCCACGGCGGACGAGCTCGGTCTTGGAATCGGGTAGCAGCATGGTTGCATCCTTTCAACGATGCGATAGAAGCGACGGCGGGGGTGTGTGAAACACCCGTGCACCCCCGCCGTTAAAAACCGTGCTAAAACTAGCAGACGGCGTAATCCTGGGGCTCGCGGCCGTAGTAGGCGTCCAGGTAGAGCTCCTTGATCTCGCTCATGAGCGGGTAGCGCGGGTTGGCGCCGGTGCACTGGTCGTTGAATGCCTGCTCGGTCATCTCGTCGAGGGTGTCGAGGAAGTACTGCTCGTCAACACCGTAGTCGGCGATGGTCTTCTTGACGCCGATGAAGTCCTTGAGCTCCTCGAGCTTCGTGATGAAGTTCTCGAAGACCTCCTTGTCGTCCTTGCCCTCGATGCCGCAGTACTTGGCCATCTCGGCGTAGTTGTGCAGCGCGTTGGGGTAAGGATACTGGGAGAAGGTACCCATCTTGACGGGAGCCTCGGCGGCGTTGTAGCGCATGACGCGGGTCAGGATGACAGCGTTTGCGAGGCCGTGGGGCAGGTGATGGAAAGCGCCGAGCTTGTGGGCCATGGAGTGGTTGAGGCCCAGGAAGGCGTTGGCGAAGGCCATACCGGCCATGCAGGAGGCGTTGTGCATCTCCTCGCGGGCGTGCGGGTCCTTGCCGCCGTTCGTGAAGCTGGAGGGCAGGTTCTCAAAGACGAGCTTGGCAGCGCGCTCGGAGAGGCCCTTGGTGTAGTCGGAAGCCATGATGGAGACGTAGGACTCGATGGCGTGGGTCATGACGTCGATGCCGGAGGCAGCGGTCAGGCCGCGCGGGGCGGTCATGCAGTTGTCGGCGTCGACGATAGCCATGTTGGGGAGCAGCGCGTAGTCGGCGAGCGGCCACTTGATGCCGGTCTCCTTGTCGGTGATGATGGCGAACGGCGTGCACTCGGAGCCGGTACCCGAGGAGGTCGGGACGGCGACGAAGTAGGCCTTCTTGCCCATCTCGGGGAAGGTGAAGATACGCTTGCGGATGTCCATGAAGTCCATGGCCATGTCCTCAAACTTGCACTCGGGGTGCTCGTACATCATCCACATGATCTTGCCGGCGTCCATAGCGGAGCCACCGCCGACGGCGATGATGACGTCCGGCTCAAAGAGAGCCATCTGCTTGGCGCCGCGACGTGCGCACTGCAGCGACGGATCGGGCTCGACGTCGTAGAAGCAGTCGTGGGCGATGCCCATCTCGTCGAGCTTGGCCTCGATGGCGCGGGTGTTGCCATTCTTGAAGAGGAACTGGTCGGTGACGATGAAGGCGCGCTTCTTGCCCATGACGTTGCCCAGCTCGTCGAGGGCGACGGGCGTGGAACCCTTCTTGAAGTAGACCTTCTCGGGAGCGCGGAACCACAGCATGTTCTCACGGCGCTCGGCCACAGTCTTAACGTTGATCAAGTGCTTCACCCCAACGTTCTCGGAGACGGAGTTGCCGCCCCAGGAGCCGCAGCCCAGGGTCAGAGACGGCTTCATGCCAAAGTTGTACAGGTCACCGATGCCGCCGTGCGAGGACGGGGTGTTGATGACGATACGGCAGGCCTTCATGACGTGCTCGAACAGGCTGATCTTCTCGGCCTGGGCGGGGTGCACGTACAGAGAGGCGGTGTGGCCCGGGCCACCGGCGAGCACGAGGTGCTCGGCCTTGTCGACGGCCTCCTGGAAGTCCTTGGCGTGGTACATGGCCAGGACCGGGGAGAGCTTCTCGTGGGAGAACTCCTCCTTGGCGGGGTCGGTGGAGGTGACCTCGGCGATCAGGATCTTGGTCTTGGCGGGAACCTCGATGCCGGCGAGCTCGGCGATCTTGGCAGCGGCCATGCCGGGGATGCGGTGATCGAGAGCGCCGTTCTTGAACATGGCGGCACGCAGGGCCTCCATCTCGGCACCCTGCTTGACGAAGTAGCAGCCGCGCTTCCGGAACTCGGCCTTAACCTGGTCATAGATGCTGTCGATGACGGTCACGGACTGCTCGGAAGCGCAGATCATGCCGTTGTCGAAGGTCTTGGAGTGGATGATGGAGTTGACGGCGAGCAGCACGTCGGCGGTGTCGTCGATGACGACCGGGGTGTTACCGGCGCCAACGCCCAGGGCGGGCTTGCCCGAGGAGTAAGCGGCCTTGACCATGCCCGGGCCACCGGTGGCGAGGATGATGTCGACGTCGCGCATGACCATGTTAGTCAGCTCGATGGAGGGGACATCGACCCAGCCGATGATGCCCTCGGGGGCGCCGGCCTTGACGGCGGCGTCAAGCACGAGCTTGGCGGCGGCGATGGTGCACTTGGCGGCAGCCGGGTGCGGGGAGATGATGATGGCGTTGCGGGTCTTCAGGCAGATCAGCGTCTTGAAGATCGCGGTGGAGGTGGGGTTGGTCGTCGGGATGACGGCGCCCACGATGCCGATGGGCTCGGCGATCTTGGTGATGCCGTAAGCCTCGTCGCGCTCCAGGACACCACAGGTCTTGGTGTTCTTGTAAGCGTTGTAGATGTACTCTGCGGCGTAGTGGTTCTTGATGACCTTGTCCTCAAGAACGCCGCGGCCGGTCTCCTCGATGGCCATCTTCGCCAACGGGATACGAGCCTTGTTGGCGGCCATGGCGGCCTCATAGAAGATCTTGTCGACCTGCTCCTGCGTGTACGTAGCAAAAAGCGCCTGGGCCTCTCGCATCTGAGCGAGCTTGGCCTCAAGCGCCTCTACGTTGTCCACAATTGCGGGAGTAGTGTTTTCCGGTGACTTTTTCACCATTTGTGTCTCCTTGCGATCGGAGATTTACCCTACGCCTTGCATGATAGCAAGAAATTATTCGGCGAACGGTAAGATTCCTGTAAAAGGCACACTAAAACGCTTCAACTAAATGAAGCGATTCAACTAAAATAATCTGCCTGGACATCGCCTAGCTCATTGGGGACATACTTACATGAGTGCTTTCACTCATTGGGGACAGACATCGATTTGCCATTTTGCCGTTCTTGACCTATTTTTGCCGCTCATTGGATATAAATAGGTCACAGGCTCAGCATTTCGCGTTCCTTCTCTCCTTTTAGGTGTTGCCTGTTCAGTTTTTGAAAGGAGAGATTATGCCCCGATGCGCCCGCGCCGTTTCGCTCACCGGCTATTACCACGTCTTTGACCGTGGCAACTCCAAACAGATTATTTTTTGAAGATGACTCTGACCGATATCGTTTCTTATCGGACATCTCGGACAGGTTTGCACGCCATAAAGTGGCAGTGTTGGCTTGGTGCCTTATGGACAACCACTTCCATTTGATGGTTGATGACCCATTTGACAACCTTTCAAAGGCAATGCAGTGCGCACTGACGGCGTATGCCAAGTATTTCAACGGGAAAACGGGGAGAACGGGGCATTTGTTTGACAATCGCTATTCGCGGGTCGCGGTCGAGTCGGACACACAGGCGGTGCAGCTACTCGATTATATCCATCTCAATCCTGTGAAGGGTGCAATTAACTCACTCGAAGCATACCGCTGGTCAAGCTACAAGGCATATCAGCTGGGCTATGATCCCTTTGACATCTGTGATGCGGCTCCTATGCTCGATATTGTCGGAGGCTCCCGTTGCTATTGCGAGCATCTCGAGAAAGTTGCCGGGCGCATCTGGTCAGTAGAGGTTCTTCCACGCCGGCGGATCCCCGATGAGGAGGCCCTTTCCGTTGCGCACGAAGTCCTGCCGGGCATAGATCCTGCGCTGCTCAAGGCCCTGCCACGTCCCGATCGCGATGCCTGTCTGCTGAGGCTCAGGCGGGCACATCTCACGGTCAAGCAAATTGCCCGTATCACCGGCATCGGCGCTACAAGCGTAACCAAGGCCACCGCGGGCTGGAACGAGGCGGCGTGAGGTACGTACTGGTGACGATCGAAGCGCCGTGAGTTCGTCGATGCACTGTGAGCTTTGGAAAGCACTCATCTAAGTCTGTCCCCAATGCGTGAAAGCACTCATGTAAGCCTGTCCCCAATGAGTGCAAAAAGGCGCCCTCCGTAGGGGAGAACGCCTTTGGTAAGTTCTATATGAACGCGAGGTCTTTGACCCGGAGAGTCCGAGGTACTTGTTGGTAAGACCTTATTTAGGAGCGCGCAACCTTGCCGGACTTGAGGCAGGTGGAGCAAACGTTCATCTTGCGACGGTGACCATCGACGACGACGTAGACGCGCTGGATGTTGGGGCGGAACTTACGGTTGGTGACGCGGTGAGAGTGGCTGATGGAGCGACCGGCAACGGGGTGCTTACCGCAAACTTCGCAAACTTTTGACATAACTGACCCTCCTTGGGCGACAAACGAACATGTCGCGTTAACAAACAAGCCTGAACTATAGCACAGAAGTCTCTCCCTGTGCGCAATCTACACAGAGATATTCCTCTTTTGGCGATAGTGCTCACGCCACGGCCCTGGACGTAGATCCGATTTGCGTGCAGCAGAGGGGATTATGCCAGCTCGTGCGTGCGTTTTCAAGCTCGTCCCACAAATATATATAGGTTTATTGGGCTTTGGGCTCCGTTTACGGATTGCTCTGTATTTATGCTCGCAATTAAGCTCGAGGTTGGCTACACTATCCCTTGACCATTAAAGGGGTACGAGATACCCACATGGAATTACATAGCTGCCAAAGAGCAGCCCTTCCTGTGGGTGTCTGGTCCGCTTTAAGCGGTCGGGCATCTATTTTTTTGACTGTGTCAGCAGTCAAGACATGTGAGGAAGGAGATCGATGGGCACGACTTCCCCCAAGGCGGTCATCATGGACGAGACCGCCGTCAATCGAGCGATGACCCGCATCGCGCACGAGATTCTCGAGCGCAACGAGGGCTGTGAAGACCTCGCTCTGGTCGGCATCGTCACGCGCGGCGACCTTCTGGCAAAGAAGCTCGCCGAGGAGATCAAGGAGATCGAGGGCGTCGAAGTTCCGCTCGGCAGCCTGGACATCAGCTTCTACCGCGATGACTATGCGACCAATTTCGCTCCCGCGATCCACGCCACCAACATTCCCTTTAGCGTCGACGGCAAGCGCGTCGTGCTGGTGGACGACATCCTGTACACGGGTCGTACCATCCGCGCTGCTCTGGACGCCGTCATGGACCTGGGCCGTCCGAGCCGTATTGAGCTGGCAGTTCTCGTTGACCGCGGTCACCGCGAGCTCCCCATCTCGCCGGACTTTGTCGGCAAGAACGTTCCCTCGTCGCATGAGGAGAACGTGCACCTATATATGAAGGAAGTCGACGGCCACACCGCCGTCGAGATTAACGACGTCGCGCCGGGTTCCCACGTGGGCTCCGCGCCGCTGGGAGGTGAGTAGTACCGTGGCGTTCAACCATAAGCACCTGATCGACATTACCGAGTACTCCGAAGAGGACATCAAGCTCATCCTCGAGACCGCCAAGGCGTTCTCCGAGGTCAACGAGCGTGCGATCAAGAAGGTCCCCACGCTCAAGGGTAAGACCATCGTCAACATGTTCAACGAGCCCTCGACGCGCACTCGCAGCTCCTTCGAGCTCGCCGAGAAGCGCCTTTCGGCCGACAGCCTCAACTTTGGCGGTTCCTCGACTTCTACGGTCAAGGGCGAGAGCCTCGTCGACACCGTCGAGACCCTCAACGCCTACAAGATCGACTGCATCGTCGTGCGCGACAAGCACGCCGGCGCGCCCTATATCGTCACGCAGAATTCGCCCGCGAGCGTTATCTGCGCCGGCGACGGCAAGCACAACCACCCCACGCAGGCTCTGCTCGACCTGTACACCATTTGGCAGCACAAGGGTGACTTCCACGGTCTGAAGGTCGCTGTCGTCGGCGACATCTCCCACTCCCGTGTCTGCGGCTCGCTGATCCCCGCGTTGAAGATCATGGGCTGCGAGACCTACGCCGTCGCCCCCGGCACGCTGCTGCCTCCGGCACCCGAGGTCCTGGGCTGCGATCACGTGACGAGCGATCTCGATTCCGTCCTGCCCGAGCTGGACGTCGTCTACATGCTGCGCGTGCAGCAGGAGCGCCTCGAGGGTGCCCCGTTCCCGACCATTCGCGAGTACCACAAGCTCTTCGGCCTGACCAAGGACCGCGAGAAGCTCATGAAGCCCGACGCGATCATCTGCCACCCGGGCCCCATCAACCGCGGTGTCGAGTTCGACTCCTATATGGCCGACCACCCGCAACGCTCCGTCATCCTGGAGCAGGTCTACGCCGGTATCTGCGTGCGTATGGCTATCCTGTATCTGCTGCTTGGAGGTGCCGATAATGGCCTTGCTTCTTAAGAATGCCCACGTCGTCGACCCGTCCGTCGAGCTTGACGGTGTCGTTGACGTCCTGATTGACGGCGACAAGATCGCCGAGGTCGGCGAGAATCTCGCCGTCGAGGGAGCCGAGGTCCGCGACCTTTCCGGCAAGTACCTCGTCCCCGGCCTGGTGGATATGCACGTTCACCTTCGCGAGCCTGGCTACGAGGTCAAAGAGGACATCGAGAGCGGTACCCGCGCAGCTGCCAAGGGCGGCTTTACCGGCGTGTGCTCCATGCCCAACACCGATCCCGTCACCGATAACGGCACTGTCGTGGAGTTCGTCAAGTCCCGTGCTGCCGAGGTCGGTCACTGCCGCGTCTATCCGTCGGGCGCCATGACCCGCGGTCTTAAGGGCGAGGCCATGTCCGAGATGGGCGATATGGTCGCCCACGGCGCCGTCGCCTTCACCGACGACGGTCGCGGCGTGCAGGGTGCGGGCATGCTCCGTCGTTGCATGGACTACGGCAAGATGTTCGGCAAGGTCTTTATGAGCCACTGCCAGGACGAGGACCTGGTCGGCCACGGCCAGATCAACGAGGGCAAGGTCTCGACCCGTCTGGCTCTCGAGGGTTGGCCGGCTGCCGGCGAAGAGCTCCAGATCGCCCGCGACATCGAGATCGCCAAGCTGACTGGTGCCAAGCTGCACATCCAGCACATCTCCACCGCCCATGGCCTGGAGATCGTGCGTGCCGGTAAGGCCGCTGGCGTTCAGGTTACCTGCGAGGCCACCCCGCACCACATGTTCCTGACCGAGAACGACCTGGACGAGACCTACAACACCTCGCTCAAGGTCAACCCGCCGCTGCGTACCGAGGAGGATGCCGAGGCCATCCGTCAGGGCGTCATCGACGGCACCGTCGACGTTATCGTCACCGATCACGCTCCTCACACCCCGTGGGAGAAGGCCCGTGAGTTCGAGCTTGCGCCCTTTGGTATGATCGGCCTCGAGACCTCGCTGTCGCTCGTACTCACCGAGCTGGTCAACACGGGCAAGATGAGCATGGGCCGCATGGTCGAGCTCATGGCCATCAAGCCGCGTGAGATTCTGGGTCTCGACCAGGTTCAGGTCAAGGCGGGCTCCGTTGCCGACCTGACCGTGTTCGACCCCTCCGCAACCTGGACGGTTGGCGAGGACGGTTACGAGTCGCGCGCCGAGAACTCCGGTTTTGCCGGCCGCACGCTCACCGGTCGTGCCACCGATGTGTTTGTCGGCGGTAAGCAGACGCTTGCCGACGGCTGCATCTGCTAGCATAGCCTTATCGCTTTTGTGCGCGGCGCCCTTGCGGTGCCGCGCTTTCTATTAGTTTGGACCATGCAACCGCATGGGGGATTGGAGCGTCTATGCCCACACCTTCCACTGCACGCATGCACGACTTCGAGGTCGTCTCGAACCGGGAGATTGCCGACGGCATCTTCTCGCTCGTCATCTCGGCCCCCAAGCTTGCAAGTGCGCTCAAGCCCGGTCAGTTTGTGAACATCGCCGTACCCGGCGATGCGTCCTCGCTGCTTCGCGTGCCCCTGAGCTACTACCGCGCCGACGCCGAGGCCGGCACCGTCGAGCTGTGGTACGCCGTCGTGGGCGACGATACCCGTCGTTTGTCCCAGATGGGCCCTGGCTCCACCTCTAACCTGCTGGGCCCCGGTGGCCGTGGCTGGATGGTACCCGAGGGCACCAGGAAGGCCCTGCTCGTCGCCGGTGGCATCGGTGTTCCGCCCGTGCTGTGCCTTGCCGACAAGCTTTCCGAGCAGGGTGTGGCCGTCGACGTGTGCCTGGGCTTTGGCACCGCGTCCAAGGCCGTGGGTGTCGATGAGTTCCGCGCGCTGGGCGCCACGGTCAACGTTTGCACCGATGATGGCACGCTGGGCACGCACGGTTTTTGCACCGACCCGGCAGCCGAGCTGCTCGGCGAGGGCGGCTACGACTATGTGGCCAGCTGCGGCCCCGCTGTCATGATGAAGAAAGTCGCCGCCGCTGCCGCTGAGGCCAGTGTGTACTGTGAGGTGTCGCTCGAGCGCATGATGAGCTGTGGCTTTGGCGCCTGCAACACCTGCAATGTCGAGACGGTTGACGGTATGAAGGGCGCCTGCATGTGCGGCCCCGTGTTCGATGCTTCCAAGGTGGTGGTCTTCTAGTGGGTACCGTGAACATGGCCGTCGATTTCGGCGGCGTCAAGATGCAGAACCCCATCAACACCGCAGCCGGTACCTTTGGCTACGGTTGGCAGTTCCAGAACTTCTTTGATGTTTCCCAGCTGGGCGCCATCACCACCAAGGGTTGCGCAGCCGAGCCCTGGCCCGGCAATCCCGCGCCCCGCATGGCCGAGATCCCCGGCGGTATGATCAACTCCGTGGGCCTTCAGAACCCCGGCGTGGCCGCCTTTGCCCGCGAGTCCGGCCCGTGGCTCGAGCAACTGTCCAAGGACGGTTGCCAGGTCATCTGTCAGGTTGCCGGCCACTCCGTTGACGAGTTTGTGCGCGCGCTCGAGATGTATGTCGAGCTATGCCCCTGGGCTGCCGGTTACGAGATCAACGTGAGCTGCCCCAACATCGCCGCCGGCGGTGCCGCCATGGGCTCTACGCCCGAGGGCGCCTCTTCCGTTATGGCTGCCTGCCGCAAGGTGACCGATAAGCCGCTGTTCGTGAAGATGGCGCCGGTCAACGTCGCCGAGATCGCCAAGGCCCTCGAAGCCGCCGGCGCCGACGGCCTTTCGGTCATTAACTCCATCCAGGGCATGGCCATCGACGTCCATACCCGCAAGTCCCGCGTGGCAAAGCCCAAGGGCGGCCTTTCGGGCCCGCTGTGCCACCACATCGCCGTGCGCATGGTCTGGGAGGTCGCCCAGGCCGTCGATATCCCCATCAACGGTGTCGGCGGTGTCATGACCGGCGAGGATGCGGCCGAGTTTATCCTGGCCGGTGCCACCTGCGTGTCGGTTGGCATGGCCAACTTCGTCGATCCGTGCGCTTCGCTCAAGATCGCGCATGAGCTCGAGGCCTGGGCCGAGTCCCAGGGCGTAAAGGACATCAACGAGCTGGTAGGTGCTTTCGAATGCTAGAGGCCGATGCCCGCGACCGCGTAATCGTCGCCCTCGACTGCGATCGTGAGCGTGCGCTCGAGCTCGCCCACGAGCTTTCGGGCCATGCCGCCTGGCTTAAGGTTGGTATGACGCTCTATTACGCTGAGGGCCCCGAGATCGTCAAGACCTTTAAGGACCTGGGCTTTAAGGTCTTCCTTGACCTTAAGTTCCATGATATTCCGCATCAGGTTCGCGGTGCCGCCCGTTCGGCCTCGCTTGCCGGTGCCGACCTGCTCTCGGTTCACGGCTTGGGTTCGGGCGCCATGCTCGCTGCCTGCCGCGAGGGTGCCGAGGAGGCGCGCGAGGACCGCGCCAAGCTCGTCGCCATCACCGTGCTCACGAGCATGAATCAGGATGCCTTGAGCGAGATCGGCGTCGAGTCGCCCGTGGCCGAGGAGGCCGCCCGCCTGGCAAAGCTCGCTCAGGCCAACGGCATCGATGGCATTGTGTGCTCGCCGATGGAGGCTCACGACATGCGTGAGCTGCTGGGCCCTGATGCCCTGATCGTGACTCCGGGTGTGCGTCCGGTGGGTGCCGCCCTTGGTGACCAGTCCCGCGTGGCGACGCCTTCCCAGGCTATCGAGCGCGGTGCGAGCCACATTGTGGTGGGCCGTCCCATCACCGGCGCCGACGATCCGGTTGCCGCCTTTGACGCCATCGTCGCCGAGCTGGTCGAAAACGTCGCCTAAAAGATTCCCCTAAGTCACCACTTTTGGGTCTCATTAGCACAAAATAGCCCCTGTGCCTGCGTAAACTTTCCCATCCTTTGTGTGGAATCGCAGGTCAGGGGCTTAACTTTGGGCGCAGTATATTGCACTTTTTGCGGGTATCGTCTAACCTATGGAGCCGCGATTGGGCATTTTGTACGTTCTACGTGCTAAAATGCCAATTATTGAATCAGATATAACCCAACTATTTGGAGGTACGAATGGCACTCCCTCAGCTTACCGATGAGCAGCGTAAGCAGGCTCTTGAGAAGGCTGCTGCCGCACGGCACGCCCGCGCTGAGCTTCGCGAGCAGATCAAGAAGGGCGAGAAGTCCCTCGAGTCCGTGCTCAACTCCGATGACCCCATCGCTTCCCGCATGAAGGTTTCCACCCTCATCGAGTCTCTTCCTGGTTATGGCAAGGCCAAGGCCGCCAAGATCATGGAGGAGCTTGGTATCTCCGCTACCCGTCGCGTCCAGGGCCTCGGCGTCCGTCAGCGCGAGCAGCTCCTCGAGCAGCTGACCAAATAAGTGAGCGCTCAGGATTCCAAGCTCTTTGTGATTTCTGGACCGTCAGGCGCAGGGAAGGGTACGCTCGTCACTCGTGTGCGCGAGCGCCGCTCGAACCTGGGCCTGACGGTTTCGGCTACCACGCGAGCACCACGCAAAGGTGAGGTCGACGGCGTCAACTACTTTTTTCTGACGCGCGAGGAGTTCGACCGCCGCGTGGCAAACGGTGAGTTTGTTGAGTGGGCCGAGGTCCACGGTAACTGCTACGGCACGTTGGTGAGCGAGGTCACATCCAAGCTCGCCTCTGGCGCATCTCTGATTTTGGAGATCGATGTCCAGGGCGCCCTGCAGGTGAAGGAGCGTTTCCCCGAGGCCGTGTTGATCTTTATCAAGCCGCCTTCGCTTGAGGTACTCCGCGAGCGCCTGGTCGGTCGCGGTACCGAGACGCCCGAGACGATTGAGCTGCGTATGGCAAACGCCGCCGATGAGCTTGCCCTTGCCGACCGCTACGACGACGTCGTGGTTAATGACGATCTCGACCGCGCGACCGATGAGCTCGTTCGCGTTCTCGATATGCATGAAAGGATCTGAGGTCCGTGTCCGTTGTAAAGCCTTGCATTGACGATCTTCTGGAGAAGACCGATCACAACCGCTTCCTGCTCGCTTCGCTTGCCTCCAAGCGCGCCTGCGACATTAACAGCATGCTGCGTGGCCAGCACAACCGCGTGCTTGCCGTCCAGGATGTCGATGACATCACCATCGGGCTTTCCGGTGCCGATACCATTTCGATGGCTATGGACGAGATTGTCGACGGCGACATCTCTTACGACGAGGCCCGTTACGAGAAGGCACTCGGCCACAAGGTTGCTGAAGCCTAAATGGCGGCTCGCGTCTGCCTGGTCCACTATCACGAGGTTGGACTGAAGGGTAAGAACCGCGCACATTTTGAGCATATCCTCATGGATAACATCAAGGCGGCCTTGGCCGCCTTTTCCGTGAATGCCGTGTCTCGAATTTCCGGTTATATCCTCGTGACCTTTAACGAGCATCAGGCCGA
>DBGBJN010000154.1:0-5464 GCA_048449885.1 Collinsella sp. | reverse complement strand
CACTGCCGCCGCCGGCTACTCCAGCTACGGCAACCAGATCGGCCTTGCCACCGGTCAGGTCAACGAACTCTATCACCCCGGTTACGTGGCCAAGCGCATGGAGGTTGGCGCCGTCGTGGGCGCTACCCCGGCAAACCACGTTCGTCGCGAGTGCCCCGCTCCCACCGACAAGATCATCCTGCTGGGCGGCCGCACCGGCCGCGATGGCATCGGTGGCGCCACCGGCTCCTCCAAGACCCAGAACACCGAGTCCATCGAGACCTCGGGTGCCGAGGTCCAGAAGGGCAACGCCCCGGTCGAGCGCAAGCTGCAGCGCCTGTTCCGCCGCGGCGACGCCTGCCGTCTGATCAAGCGCTGCAACGACTTTGGCGCCGGCGGCGTCTCGGTCGCCGTAGGCGAGCTTGCCGACGGCCTGTATGTCGACCTTGATACCGTGACCAAGAAGTACGACGGTCTTGACGGCACCGAGCTCGCCATTTCCGAGTCCCAGGAGCGCATGGCCTGCGCCGTCGCCGACGGTGACGTCGAGGAGTTCATGGGCTACGCCGCCGAGGAGAACCTCGAGGCGACCGTTATCGCCGAGGTTACCGCCGAGCCGCGCATGCGCATGGCCTGGAACGGCGTCGCCATCGTCGATCTGTCCCGCGAGTTCCTCAACTCCAACGGTGCGCCCAAGCACCAGGTCGCCCACGTCTGTGCCCGCAGCGTGTGGCAGCCCAGCTGGGCCGGCACCACGCTTGCCGAGCGCATGACATCGCTTGTCACCGACCTCAACGTCGCCTCCAACAAGGGCCTTTCCGAGCGCTTTGACTCCACCATCGGTGCCGCGACCGTGCTCATGCCCTTTGGCGGCAAGACGCAGCTCACCCCGAGCTCTGCCATGGTCGCCAAGTTCCCCGTGGACGGCGAGACCACCACGGCGAGCGCCATGGCATGGGGCTTCAACCCCTATCTGATGGAGGCCGATCAGTTTGCGGGCGCCTACCTGTCCGTGGTCGAGTCCATTGCCAAGCTCGTTGCCGCCGGCTTTGAGCACAAGCGCGCCTACCTCTCCTTCCAGGAGTACTTCGAGCGCCTGCGCACCGAGGCCGAGCGTTGGGGCAAGCCCATGGCGGCCGTCCTGGGCGCCCTCATGGCTCAAGTCGACCTGGGTGCCGGCGCCATCGGCGGCAAGGATTCCATGAGCGGTTCGTTTGAGGACGAGACCGGCGAGCTCAACGTTCCGCCGACCCTGATCAGCTTCGCCGTCGCTGTGGGCAGGGCCGCCCGTGCCGTCTCGCCCGAGTTCAAGGGCCTCACGCACCGCGTCGTCCGCATCGCCCCCGCTACCTACGGCGAGGACTACCGTCCCGACGCTCAGCAGCTGCTCTCCGCGTTTGACGCCGTCGAGGCGCTCACTGCTACCGGCAACGCCCTGGCCATCTCCACGCCCGGCTACGGCTGCGGCGCCGAGAGCCTCTTTAAGATGTGCGTCGGTAACCAGATCGGTATCGAGCTTGCCGAGGATGTAGACGTGGAGAGCCTCTTCACCCCGCTCTACGGCAGCTTTATCGTCGAGCTCGCCGAGGACGCCGAGCTGCCCGAGGTCGCCGACGGCATTGTTCTCGAGCCCCTGGGCACCACCGTCGAGGGCTATGTCATCGACACCGGCTCCGAGGTCATCGAGCTCGCCGAGCTCCAGGAGGCCTGGGAGAGCGGCATCGAGGGCGTCTTCGCCTACCGCAGCGCCGGCGAGACCCCCGAGGTCGAGACCATCGACTTCCGCGCCAAGGACATCCACGTGTACGGCGGCGCCAAGATCGCCCGCCCGCGCGTGATCATCCCCGTGTTCCCCGGCAACAACTGCGAGTACGACAGCGCCCGCGCCTTCCGTGCCGCCGGTGCCAAGGCCGACACCTTCGTGATCAACAACCTCACGCCCGAGGCCGTCGCCGAGAGCACCCACGAGCTTGCCCGCCGCATCCGTGCAAGCCAGATCGTCATGATCCCCGGCGGCTTCTCGGGCGGCGACGAGCCCGACGGCTCTGCCAAGTTCATCACGGCGTTCTTCCGCGCTCCCGAGGTCACCGAGGCAGTCCGCGACCTGCTCAAGGCCCGCGATGGCCTGATGCTGGGCATCTGCAACGGCTTCCAGGCCCTGATCAAGCTCGGCCTGGTGCCCTACGGCGACATCGTCGACGCCACGCCCGATGCGCCCACGTTGACGTTCAACACCATCGGTCGCCACCAGAGCCGTCTGGTGCGCACCCGCATCTCGTCCAACCTATCTCCGTGGCTGTCGCAGTGCAGCCTGGACGACCCCTACACCGTCGCCATCAGCCACGGCGAGGGCCGCTTTGTCGCCAATGACGAAGTGCTCGCCCAGCTGATCGCCAACGGCCAGGTCGCCACGCAGTACGTGGGCGAGAACGGCAAGCCCAGCATGGACCTTTCCGTCAACCCCAACGGCTCCGCACTCGCCATCGAGGGCATCACGAGCCCCGACGGCCGCGTCCTGGGCAAGATGGGCCATGCCGAGCGTCGCGGCGACAACCTGTACCGCAACGTGCCCGAGCATGTCCCCGGCGATAAGTTCATGCCGATCTTTGAGAGCGGCGTGGCCTACTTCGCTTAAACCTTTCCCATCGGGTACAATCCCTTCGGGTAACAACACCCGCCACCGGCACATCCGGTGGCGGGTTCTTTTTTGCTTCGCGCATGTAGGAAGGACATCATGGAAAGCCGCAAGCCGTATCTCGCCACCCTGCCCGGACTCATCCTGGGCTGCCTCGTCTGCTGTGCACTCTGGGGATCGGCCTTTCCCTGTATCAAGATCGGTTACGCGCTCTTTGGTATCCCAGCGCACGATAGCGCCTCGCAGCTGCTCTTTGCGGGCTTGCGCTTCACGCTTGCCGGCGCCCTGGTTATCGTTGGGATGAGTGCGGCCCAACGCCGCCCCCTCATTCCGCAGGCTCGCGACATCAAGCCCATCTTTGTCTTGTCGCTCTTCCAGACTATCGGGCAGTACTTCTTTTTCTATCTGGGCCTCTCGCGCGCCAGCGCCATGTCGAGCTCCATCATCGAGGCCAGCGCCAACTTCCTCGCAATCCTCTTTGCCGCCCTGGCGTTTCGCACCGAGAAGCTCAATACGGCCAAGGTGCTTGGCTGTGCGCTGGGCTTTGCCGGCGTCGCTCTCGTCAACCTTTCGGGCGCGGATGGCACCTTTGGCTTCAGGCTCGATGGCGAGGGCTTTATCCTAGCCTCCACCGTCGCGGGTGCCCTTTCGACCTGCCTGATTGGCATCTTCTCGCGCAAGCACGACGGCGTCTTGCTTGCCGGGTGGCAGTTCTTGGTCGGCGGCCTTGTCCTCACCGCCATCGGCTTTTTGATGGGTGGCGCGCTCTCCCCCACGGCGATTGCCCCCGCCATCGCGCTCATCATCTACATGGCGCTTATCTCCGCGGTCGCCTACTCGCTGTGGTCGCGCCTGCTTGCCGTCAACCCCGTCAGCCGCGTCTCGGTCTTTGGGTTTATGAACCCCGTCTTTGGTGTGCTGCTGAGCGCGCTGCTGCTCGGCGAAGGCGCGGGCACGAGCCCCGTTACCGTCATCGTTGCCCTGTTGTTGGTCTGCGGCGGCATCATCATCGTCAACAAACCCAAAAAAGCCTAGCGAGCTCACCTTTTTAGGGAGGGCATTCGCATACTTTAGCTTAATGGAGCACACTGGTTCTCGTTGATTTCGTACCGAGTCGCGGCGGCAGACGCCCGTCTTGCCGCACCGCGCCTGGGCATTATGGCCGGTGGCCCCCCACAAACGCAAAAGGGGCGCACGACCAAACACGGTCGTATGCCCCTTTTCTAGCGTATTTGTACGCCGGCTTTCTTTTTCTCGGCCTTGACGCGATAGAGCTCCGCATCGGCAGCGCGAAGTAAGTCTTGCCAGGTATCAACACTATCGCCGACTCGCGCGCAACCGATGGACATCCGCAATGCATACGGCACCTCGGCATGCGCGAGCTCGTCGTTGATTGTCGCGCACAGATGCATGATATCCTGTTCCGCCGCTGCCTTTTGGAGCACCACGAACTCATCGCCACCATAACGCGCGATAAAGCCACCAGACGCCGAGCAGACATCCTTGAGCGCCGTCGCAACAACCTGAAGAGCATGGTCGCCCTCCACATGTCCATAGCGATCGTTAATCTGCTTAAAGCCGTCAGCGTCCATCATAAGCAGATATACATCTTCGGCCTGATCCACATTTGAAAAGAGCGACAGCATATAGGTCTCAAAACGGTTGCGGTTGTTGAGTCCAGTCAACGGGTCAGTCGAGATCAGTTGCTCCTGGCAGATGATATAGAGCAGCAACATGCTAATCATTATGCCGACACAAAGGCCAGGCACCGAGTATACGATCTG
The DNA here is from genome assembly GCA_048449885.1 of Collinsella sp. Classification (GTDB taxonomy): domain Bacteria; phylum Actinomycetota; class Coriobacteriia; order Coriobacteriales; family Coriobacteriaceae; genus Collinsella. The sequence goes on along the minus strand of DBGBJN010000154.1, from coordinate 1,066 downwards.
AAAGGTACCGCCCACCAGGGCCGGAATGGCGAAAAATGCCAAGGTTCGATAGATAGCCTTCGTCTGCAGGCTCTCGACCCTGCGAGATTGCACAAACGCATGCAGGGACGTATGTATAACGTAACAGTAGCTGACAATGGGCTGGATCATATAGGCAAAGCCGCGACGATACACGCCCTGCGAATCGATATAGAACAAGGCGTGCGTCCAGTAACTGGTAAAAGCCAGCACGACCACCAGAGCCGTAGGCAACGTTACAAGCACCACCCTATAGCGCGAGGTCACAAGGCGAGAGCCCTGCATCGTCTCGGAATAGATAAACCAAATGAGACACGCGATGGCAAAGAGCGAAAACGAAACCGCGTTGGAAATCCAGTTGGCAGCAATACCCAACGTGCCGTCCGCACCATCCGAAAGCGTCCAGATCATATCGAATAATATGTACGCGGCAGAGGTGTAGCCAAGCATGCTAAACAATAGCTGCAGGGTGCTCGAGAACAAGGAGCGACGACTTCGCGCGGCAAGCCCGATAAGAACAATCATGCATAGCAGGAATATCTCAATCTTGAGTGCCTTAACCACTAGACGCCATCCCTTCAATATCCGAATGGTCAGAATCGCCCAATTCGAATCAGGGCAATAAACACCCCTTTACTCCGCAGGGGTAAAGGGAATCATAGCAAAGCGCCCGAACATCACTGCAAAACAGTTTCTGTTCGGGCGCTCGGACGGCGCGAATTGCACGCCGGAATCAATTATCGGTAACGGCCGTTACTCGCCGTCGATGTCGGTCGCGACGGCCTCCTCGATGGCCTCGACACCGGCAGGCGACAGGTCCTCCTTGCCCTGGCAGAACTTCTTGTCGACCCAGCCGGTCAGAATCGGAGCCATGATTGCCGTGATGATAACGGCAGTGGCGATCTGGGCGTACGCGGTGGGCGCAAGCTCGGCGTAGCGCGGCGCGACCTCGGCGAGAGCAACCGGCGTGGTCATAGCCGTGCCGGCGATGGTGGAACAAGCCACGGCAGCCTTGCCGTTACCACCGCACAGGCGCTCGAACGCAAAG
>DBGBJN010000153.1:0-10560 GCA_048449885.1 Collinsella sp. | reverse complement strand
CGATGGTATTGGTCTTGGGGTCCATCTTGACCTCGGTGCTGCCCGGCACGGCCTTGACGCACACCACCATATGGAAATCGCTCATCTTCACGCGCCCCCTTTCTGGACGAGCTCATCCAAGAGCTTCTCCGAAAACAGGTTACCGCGACCCAGCTGCCCGTCGGGATCGAGCTGGAGCTTGAGCCGCGCCGACTCGACCATGGCCTCGTGACCGTACATCGTCTCCAAGAAGCCCGCCTTGATCTTGCCGACGCCATGCTCGGCAGAAACGGCACCGCCCATGGCCGTGACCTCAGAAGCCCACTGGGCAAAGAGTTCTCCGCCGCGGCGATAATCCTGCGCATCGCGCGGCAGAATGTTCACATGCAGATGGTTGTTACCGATGTGCCCCCAGGCGGCAGATTCAAGCCCACTTTCGGCCAACGTGCGGCGATAAAGGCCGATGACATCGCCCAAGTGTGCGTTGGGCACCGACATGTCCGAGCCCAGCTTGGTGATGGTGGGATCCATGCGGCGGCGCTCGTCGATAAGCATGTTGACGCTCTCGGGCACCGCGTGGCGGAAGAACCGCTGGCACTCGCGATCGACCTCGGTGCGCGCGACCCATGTCGCATCGTCGCTGCCGCCCGCAAGTTCTAGTACCCACCCCAAGTGATACAGCTCCTCAGTCGCCTGAACTTCGTCGTCGCAGTCGAGCTCCACGTAGACACAGACCTTGGCCTCTTTGTCGAGCGCCGGCAGCGAGGCGAACGCGGTCGACTGCTCACGCTGACGACGCAGGATATCCAGGGCGCCCGCATCGAAATATTCGATGGCAGCCGCGTGGGACAGGACGGGACGCACAGAATCGGTGAAGGACACGGCCTTGTCTTCGCTGTCAAAGAAACAGCTCACGCCCCAAACGACCGCAGGCGCCGCCTGCAGGGCAATCTCGAGCTCGGTGATGACGCCGAGCGTGCCGCAAGCACCGATAAAGAGGTCGATGGCGTCCATTTCGTCCGCAACGAAATAGCCTGAGGCATTTTTTGTCTTGGGCATGGTATAGCCGGGAAGATCGAGCTCGAGCGTACGGCCCGCTGCCGTCACGAGCGACAGGTGGCGGCCCTGGGCAAAAGCCTCGCCGCGCTGAAGCTCAAGCAAATCGCCATCAGCCAGTGCGACGTGGAGTCCCGTGATATGTGGGCGCATGGGACCGTAGGCGTAGCTGCGGGCACCAGAGGCGTTACATGCCGCCATGCCGCCCAGACAGGCAGACGTCTCGGTGGGATCGGTGGGAAAGAACTGCTCGGGGGCCTCTTGGAACTCCTCGTAGGCCTCAAGCGATGCCTGGTCCCAACCAGCAGTCGGCAGCGCCTTCTTGCTCAGCTGCTTGCGCAGCTCCGAGAGCACAACGCCCGGCTCCACGCGCAGCAGAAATTGGCCTTGTTCATCGCGGCGAAGGCCCAAGTAGCGATTCATACGGGAAGTATTGAGGATATGCCCGCCGTGGGGCACGGCACCGGCGGCAAGGCCGGTTCGGGCGCCCTGAACCGTTACCGGAACACGCTCGGCATGGAGCTTTTCCAAAATGGCACGGACCTCGTTTTCCGTTGTCGGAAACGAGATGCTCGAGGCCTCGCCCGATGCGCGAGACTCATCGCGACCATACTCTTCGAACTCGTCGGTGAAGGGTTTAATGGTTGCAGACACGCGAACTCCCCCTTTAGCTAACTACAGTGTTTGCAGGGAGATGTTACCGCATCGTTTCGTCGACGTGTTCGAGACCGTCTCCATAATTGGCGTTTTTTACGTTCGTGTAATTCGGTGAGCGGCTGGATTTCCTCGACAGACGATGCTTTTGACACATATCTCCCTGCCGTCGCCGATCGCTCGATTGTCGCTCGAAAAAAGTTGAAGTATTTTTTGCCGCCTTTTATCTGCGAAGACGCCAATCCGTCAAGCATTTGGTCAGAAATTGGTCAAGTAGCGGCTGATACGGTCGGCGTCGACAGCCAAAACCGATAGAAGTTTTGGCCCAGACGCAGGGAGGTTCCCATGGCATATTACTGGCCCCAGTACGGCATCGCCATCGAAGTCGACGACGATCCCCATCTCCTGCCTTTCGACGAAGAGGCATTCCCCGATACGACGGTCTACCACGTTACCACCGATGTGATCTGCGACCCCGAGTCGTTCTCGGCGCTCGCCCACCACATCGCGCATATCCACGACATCGAGCTCCCTCCCGACTTCGAAGAACTCGTCTACTCGCGCCGCCTGATGCTTCACATGCTCTTTGGAGCGGACCCGTCCACCTTTGCGCGCGTCTATACTGCCAAGGATGCCGCGTGAGCGCGAGGAAGCCGCCCCACTTTGCAGGCCTGGGGCATCGCAAGAAGCTCATCGTTGCCTGCCTGGCCATCGTCTGCGCCCTTGTCGCCGTAGGACTATACACTTGGCAGTCGCGGCCCGTACCCGAGGCGGGCGCTTCGGTTACGACGGCCGAGGGCAAAACGCGCCAGGAAATCCAGGATGAGCTCGACGCCATCGTCCGCGACAACATGATGACGATTTCGGTCGCGCCGGTCGCTCAGCTGCAGGAGGACGGCAAGCTGCGCGTCAACGTGCAAAACGTCCAAGACAATAAATTTCCCCAGCGATTCCGCGTCATCCAAAACGACGAGACCATGTACGAATCCGGTGTGGTCGAGACCGGCAAGACAATCGAGACGTGCCCCGCCGGCGGCATCAAAGAAGGCGAGGCGTACATCGAGATCCAGGCACTCGATGCCAAGACCCTCGACAGCCACGGCAATCCGACACGTGTCAAGGTACGGGTTGAGCAAGCCGAGAACTAGCTTTCCGGCCGACGCAGCACCGCACGCAATTCACCAGCATTCGTCCAATCATCGCGGGGACGGCCCGCGGCGAATAGAAAGGAACGACCATGGACATCACCAGGAACATGAACGGAGCCAGAGCGCTCGTCGTGGGCGCAGGGCTCGCGCTCGCACTCGCAATGGGCGCCGCCCCGACGCCAGCTATGGCGGCCGGGCGCGTTGGAACCACGAAGGTAATGGTCAGGACCGAGATCGACAACGTTGAGTTCAAAGTTCCGACGGTTATTCCCTTCGTCGCCAAGGCCGACGGCACGCTTCAGGGCCCCTCAGAAGACGCGACCACCATCGACAATCATTCGGCCTACGGCATCCATGTCACCAACATGAAGATCGACGCCATGAACACCTGGACCATTGCCGCCGACGCCAAGGCCGGAACCGCGCAGAACTCCATCGACTTTAAGGTCGGCCCCGACGGCGCACTCCAGAACGCCAGCGCCGCCGCGCAAGGGACGGGCCTCGATCTTTCCAAGAATGCAGCCTTCGACATGGGCTACCAGGGCATTGCCGGCGGCGCGGACAAAATCAAGCTCAAGACAAGCGGAAACGTCGCCCGCGTCACGCGCGACATCTTCCGCGTAACCGGCGAAGGCGATCAGGTTGCGACGATCACCTGGACGGTCGAGCCCGGTGCGCACACGGCATAAGGCCGTCGCCCTGGCCGCCGCCGTCAGCATCCTAGCGTTTGGGCCAGCCATGGCCTTTGCCCAGCAAGAACAGGCGCAGGCCGCCACACAAGTGACGGTCGACCTCTCGGAGCTCGACCGCGGCGACCGCGAGGAACCGTTGGCGCAGACAGGCGACAGACGATGGCTCTTGGCAGCAGGCGCCACAGCAGCAGGCGCGGGAACCGCCGGCCTCGGTCTGCACATCAAACGCAGCCAGAAACAAAACACGGACAGGCCGCACTAAATTAGCTAAGGAGACCCCATGGCATCGAAGAACCTTTTGCCCGTCGTCGCACTCTGCGGCGCGCTCGCAACCGGAACGCCTGTCGCCGCTTGGGCGACTCCCGTCATGGCAGACTCCTTACCAGTAGCCCTAAGTTCCGCACCAAATCCGTCGAGCGCCATTGCGTGCGAGCGTTTTTCGATCGCACAGGCCGTGATCTCAACCTCGGGATGCCTTCGTCGTAATACGGACGGCTCGATAGTCGTGGATATCAAGCGTTCGAACAAGGCAAACGGCTCCCAGGCGGGGTGCGCCGTCTGCACGTGGCGCTCGGTTGTGCTCGATGCAGATGGCGATCCATGCAATTTAGAGCTGCGCATCGACATCGCTTCGGTCGATGACTCGGCGAACGGAGCGAAGGTCGCCTTCGACGGTGCGTTTTTCGAGAAAGGAGGCGGTATATGTCTGGGCTGCGCCGCCGCGAATGCAGACGATGCGCAGCCCACCCTCTCATTCACGGCATCGTTGCGGCTGACCAAAGCCGGCACCGATGCCATCGCGGCGGGAGAAGCGTCCCTGCTGTTCTACGCCGTCAGCGCCAAAGACACAGACGCTCATTTCGAGAAACCAGCCGGATCACTCAGCCTTACACGAGGGATAGAGGCAGGCCCTATTGAAATCGATGCCCACGCGCAAAGCAGGCAACGCATTCTTGCCGACCCGGCGCTTCTCGAAATGGAGTGGAACGGATCCGGAGCCATCGGAATTCTCCCCTCCGCGCTTGACGCCAAGACGCTCCCCCCAAACGACGAACCCATCAACGCAACCATACAAGAAGAGAGCGCGGATAAAGAAGCAGGTGCGGGCGACACGCCGTCGCCGACAAACAGCGTCCCAGCTTCTTTCGAAGCACCGAATGAGCCCGCTACCGATCCAAACGATCCCGAGCTCGCGGACAGCCTGGGGCTTGCTGATCCTCAAGAGATCGATGAAGGTAACTGCTGCGTGCTTGCCGCGCTCGACCACACAGAGGTCATCGACGCTGCGAACATCGAAGTTGCCGCCGCCAATCAGCCCGTCCGCAAGTCGGCTATCATCGCATTTCCTGAATCCATCGAAGTCGTCTTTTTGCCATCGGGCGAGGTCGTGGCCCCAACACTGCTCACCTTGTTGGGCGCCAAGAATACTCGAAACGAAATTAAAAAGGTCACAGTTGTCGACCCTGCAACCACCGCCAAGCTGCGTCTATACGCCGTTGCTCCAGACGGAGGCAAGACCTTGGAATTCGATGGCGACACACTCCTGGCCTGGCGACGTCTGGACATTATGCAAGACGTCTCGTATCAGATCGAACTCGAAGGGTTTGATCGTGCCCGCGATGCCAATATCATCGCCGCGGCTATTGAATTCCCGCAGCGGCTTATGACACTGCGCTTTGAATACTATCCCTATGTCCCGACAACCACCTGAGGCTTAAATGCTGCGCATCATTCCTAACACCACTTATATAACGTATTAGATGAGTCGCGATGTGCCTCGCATTTCGTTCTGCTACGATTGCCACGTTGGCATCAATACAGGAGGGCTCATGCCGGGCTTGGGAACAATCATCAACGTTGTGCTTTTAGTTGCGGGCGGTCTTTTGGGATTAGCGGGCGGTCGCTTCATTACACCGCGCATCCAAGACACGCTCATGAAAGCATCGGGGCTGTGCGTCCTGTTTATCGGCCTGGGCGGCACCATGCAAAAGATGCTCATCATCGATGGAAAGACGCTAGCGACCACCGGTACCACCATGCTCATCGTCTCATTTGCGCTCGGTTCGCTCATCGGCGAGGCCATCAACTTGGAGGCCGCCATTGAGAACCTTGGCGAATGGCTCAAGCGTAAAACCGGCAGCGAGGGCGATAACGAGTTCACCAACGCTTTTGTCTCGACTTCACTCACCGTGTGTATCGGCGCCATGGCCATTGTGGGATCGATCCAGGACGGTCTGCTCGGTGACTGGTCAACGCTTGCCCTGAAAGGCGCATTGGACTGCATCATCGTCTGCACCATGACGGCGTCGCTTGGCCGCGGCTGCATTTTCTCCGCCCTGCCCGTCGCCGTGTTCCAGGGGACGATCACGTTGTTTGCCGGCGCGCTCTCCCCCATCATGACCACAGCAGCCCTCAACAGCCTTTCGCTCGTAGGCTCCATGCTCATCTTCTGCGTCGGCGTCAACCTCATCCGTCCTCAGACCTTCCGCACGGCCAATATGCTCCCCTCCGTCGTCATCGCCGTCATCTACGCCCTCCTGTTCTAAATCTATCAACGCAGCGGTATCTCGAACACCTGTTTGATGCTGTGCTATGATATGAGGTCACCGTAGCTGCGTTCGAGAGGAGGAGCGGTGGCCGACCAGGACATCAAGATGCTCATCGAGCGCATTATGGCCGAGGCCCGGACCCATCAGTCTGCCCGCTTCTCACATGAAGTCTACGCAGACGAGCCGATTCTCAAAACCGGCCGACAGATGCAGAATTTCCTCCCCGACCAGTACCGCAAAATGCGCGAGATATCGCGCTGGCAGGATGACCCCAAGGGCGGTGCGGGCCGCTGGCTTTCGGAAGCCGAGCTTTTTTACCGCCAGGGCCTGCTGATGGCCGACTTTGAGGACGACTGTCCCTACAACGGCACCTTTAAGTCGTACTTTCCCACCTACAACGCCATGAGCGACCGGCAGCTGCGCGGCTACTTTACCTGGCGTGCCCAAGTGCGCCGCGGAACCGTCGAGGAAACGTCTACGTCCTTTGCCTTCCTGTATCTCTATGAGCTGATCTGCGGCATCGGCGTTGATGACCCGCTCGATGGCTTTAGCAAGATCAAGGCCTTTTGGGATGCCTACCGTGCCTTCGAGCCCGGCATCGACCGGTTTGCACGCGTGTGGCTGCAAGATTACGCCGTGTTCCACAGGCTCGACCCCAAGCTGCTTCGCGACTCTAAAACCGTCATGTTCGATAACGCCCTTATCGAGCTGCGGCGCGCGGCTCGAGACCTTGTACCAGCACAGGCACCGTCCGGCCAAACCCCTAAGCGTCGCAAAACCTCCGAGCCCACGCTCCCCCTTCCGCCCGACGAGGCGCGCGAGGAGCGGCTCATGGCCGCCATCAACGCCCTCTCCACGTACAACCTAAGTAACTCGCGGCTCGACCGCAGCCACCACCGCGATCTGCGCCATGTGACATGCGCCGTGTATGTCCGCATGGCGCACTACTATGACACGCACCGAAAGACCGGTATCGTGGCGAGCTTGTTTGGGGAGGAGACAGCCATGCCCTATACCATGTTTGCCTCGGCTGTGTTCTTTGCGCCTAATCGCCACGAGGATTGCGAATACCGTCTGGACCCCATCCATATTTACCGTTGTCAAAACGGCTTTTGGGAATGCATGCGCATCCACGGCAGCAGGCAAAAAAGCAGCAAGCTTGGTGAGATGATGCGCGCCTGCGACCAACGCCTGCGCCTGGCTCTAGACCCCACCCACCCCCTAAAGGAGGAGAAGGTCCCCAAATATCTGGCCAAGATCATCGATGACGAGATTGTGGCATGGCTTTCGTGGGACGCCGCACACCAGCCCGTCAAGATCGATATCGATCTGAGTCAGCTGGGGCACATTCGGAGCGCCGCTGCGCAAACGCGCGAAGCGCTTTTGATCGATGAAGAGCGCGAGGACGATGTGCTCGCAGAGGTCGATACGGTGAGCTCCGAGCAGCCGAAAGCCGAGGCCGCAGCAGACGCGTTTGTCGAGCCGGTCACGACGACCGCAAGGCAGGACGAGGCCGATGAGCCAACCATTTCCACCGAACAGTTTGGTGTCGTGGCGCCGCTTCTCGTGCCGATACCCCCGCTCACAGCGGCTGCGTCCACTGACGCCGCGACCGAACTCGCGCCTGCCGCAACCGCGTATCTGCGCGCACTGCTCGAGCAAAACGCAGCGCAAGCGACATCGGCAGTGGAGAGGTCGGGCCAGAGCGAGGATATGCTCGTCGATACCATCAACGAGGCGCTCTTTGGCCTGGTGGGTGACACCGTTATCGAGTTTGGAGCGGCAGGACCGCAGATTATCGAGGATTACGAAGCAGACGTGAGAGGATACCTAGACCATGAGTGATACCGCATCCGCAGCGCCCCGCGTACCCAAACGCGTCGCCGCCGTCATTCTCAACTCGCTCAAGGGTGGCGTGGTCCCGCGCATCGGCCTTCCCTATATCACTGTGGGACGCGAGGTCGAGATTCGCGCCCTGCTCACCGATTTGAGTCTCATCGCCGATGGCGGCGCGAGCTTCCGCTTTTTAGTCGGTCGCTACGGCGCCGGCAAGAGCTTCTTGCTTCAGACCATCCGCACGCACGCCATGGGCGAGGGATTCGTCGTCGCCGACGCCGACCTGTCACCCGAGCGCCGCCTGCAGGGCGGTCAGGGACAGGGCCTTGCCACCTACCGCGAGCTCATCCGCAACATATCGACCAAGACGCGCCCTGAGGGCGGTGCGCTCAACCTTATTCTGGATCGCTGGGTCGCCTCGTGTGCCGAGGTCGACGAGTCGGTCGTCAATGCCCAACTGGCTCCGCTCGAGGAGATGGTCCACGGCTTCGACTTCTCCCGCATGCTCCGCCGCTATCGCACGGCCGTATCCGAGGGCGACGAGGAGGCCATGAGCCGCGTGACCAAATGGATCCGCGGCGAATACCGCACCAAGAGCGAGGCTCGCGCCGAACTGGGGTCCTCAACCATCATCAGCGATGATGACTGGTACGACTACGTCAAACTCATCGCGCGTTTTTTGGTTTGCAGCGGCTACAAGGGCATGCTGGTGCTCATCGACGAGCTCGTGAATCTGTATAAGATTCCCAACGCGATCACGCGCCAGTACAACTACGAGAAGATCCTGACCATGTACAACGACACGCTTCAGGGCAAGGCGCAGTACCTGGGCATGATCATGGGCGGCACGCCGACCTCCATCGAGGACCGCCGCCGCGGCGTGTTCTCCTACGAGGCTCTGCGCAGCCGACTCGCTCAGGGTCGCTTTGCGCGCGAGGACCTTAAGGACATGCTCGCGCCCATCATCCGTCTGCAGCCACTCACCTACGAGGAGCTGCTGGTGCTGATCGAAAAACTCATGCAAATTCACGCCGGCTACTTTGGCTGGACGCCCACGCTTACCGAGAACGACTTGGTGAACTTCCTCAAGATCGAATTCGGTCGCGTGGGAGCCGACACGCATCTGACGCCGCGTGAAGTCATTCGCGACTTTATCGAACTGCTCGACATCCTATGCCAAAACCCCGACGCCAACGTGGCCGAGCTGCTGCAAAGCGTCGGCGGCGATGCGCTGGCGCCGGCAACCGCAACAGGCGGCGCCGATACCGCAGGCGACGACCGTAACTTCGCCGAATTCACCATCTAACCTGCCAAAAAGGGACAGGTTTATTTTGGCAGGTTTTATCTGGGCAAACGTTGAAGCAGCCATGCAGCAAGCCACTGACCACCGCGTTGAGAGATTCATTTTTGAAAGGAGGTCCCGTGAACGCCTTTGACCGCTACGCCCCGTTTATCCAAGACTTCATCTACTCCCGCGATTGGGAGAGTCTGCGCTCCATTCAGGTTGCGGCGGCAGATGCCATCTTTAACACACAAGACAATGTGCTCCTAACGGCATCCACGGCTTCCGGCAAAACCGAAGCGGCCTTCTTTCCCATCCTGACCGAGTTTTGGGAGAACCCGCCCGCGAGCGTGGGCGCCCTCTACATCGGCCCCCTCAAAGCGCTCATCAACGATCAGTTCGTCCGCCTCAACGACCTCTGCGAAGAGGCCGATATCCCCGTCTGGCACTGGCACGGCGATGTCTCGCAGTCGCACAAGGCAAAGCTCATCAAAAAGCCGAGCGGCATCTTGCAGATTACGCCTGAATCGCTCGAGGCGCTCCTGATCCATAAGCACATGGCGATCCCTCGTATGTTCTGCGACCTGCGCTATGTGGTTATTGACGAAGTCCATTCGCTCATGCGCGGCGACCGCGGCGGGCAAACGCTCTGCCTTATCGAGCGCCTCTCGCGCATGGCAGGCGTGCAGCCCCGCCGCATCGGCCTTTCGGCTACCATCGGTGACCCCGAGCGTACGGGCGCCTTTCTCTCGCAGGGAACGGGACGCGACTGCATCATCCCCCGTTTTGAGGAACCGCGTCGCGTATGGCGTATCTCCATGGAGCACTTCTACAACTCGGGTCCCCAGGCACAGCAACGAGGATTCCAGAGCATGGGTCCTCAAGAGGCCGAAGTGCTTGCGTGCGAGCGCATTGAGGCAGTGGCACCCGCGGCACTGCCCGCATCCGGACAAGACATGCGTCACAGCGGACAGCTCACACAAGAGGAGCGCCGCCAACGTCGTGAGCGGGCACGGGGCAAGGCCGCTCCCAAAGACCGTCGCACTTCCTCGGCCCCCGAGGGCGAAGTCGACATCCCACGAGCGACCGAGCAGGCGCTTCTCAACCCCACCGACACGGCGCCCGACAACGCCGACCCCGGTATGGGCTATATCTTTGAGCATACGCGCGGCCGCAAGTGCCTGGTCTTTGCCAACTCGCGCGAGGAGGCAGAGGCCGTGTGCTCCATGCTGCGCAGCTACTGCGAAAGTCGACACGAGCCCGACCGCTTTCTAATCCATCACGGCAACCTTTCGGCATCGCTGCGCGAGACGGCCGAGGAGCTCATGCGCGACGAGGAGCAGGCGCAGACAACCGTCACCACC
>DBGBJN010000152.1:0-6291 GCA_048449885.1 Collinsella sp. | reverse complement strand
CGGCATTAAACTGCTGGTGGACTTCATCACCAACCCGGCCTTTATGGCGACCGGCAACGCCGAGCGCCTGCAGCGCCTGCACGACGACATTAAGGGCAAGGACTGGTTTATGGCCCTGCTCGACATTGAGGAGTACATCCAAACCAAGGAGCGCGTGTTGGCCGACTACGAGGACCAGGACGCCTGGATGCGCAAGGCGCTCATCAATATCGCCAACGCCGGCACCTTCTCGTCCGACCGCACCATCTCCCAGTACAACGACGAGATCTGGCACCTGAACTAATTTCGCTTCCCTTACCCATCCTCCTGAGAAACGGAGTCGTGGCAACACGGCTCCGTTTTTTGTGCCCGCACGTTACCCTGTGACCCGACTCGACCAAACAATCTCGATCCATAACAACTACTCAACCAAAACGGTCCCAACTGTTACAGATTGAGACATACCAGCCCCTCCCCTTGGGTTTATCTCAACCTGTAACATCTAGCAGCTGAAATTCACCTTTGGTGTTACAGATTTAGATGAAATGGTTAGCTCAGCGGAACCGTCTCGATCTGTAACATCTAACGTCCGAAATCAGCCTCACCCGTTACAGATCGAGACAAACGACCGGTCAGACAGCCCCAACACAAAGAAAGGCTCCCCTCTCGCCCAGTGGACGGGAGGGGAGCCTTATATGTGACCGCGGCAAAAGGATGGCAATACCGCAGTCGCCCAAAGGGAGGGCCTGGATGCACCGGGCCTAGATAAGGTTCTTGCCAGAGACCTTATCGAAGAGGTGGGTCGCGTTCTTCTCGAACTTGAACCAGATGGTGTCGCCAGCCTTGAGCGCGCCCTTGGCCTCGAGGTCGACGACGGGGATAATCAGGACAAACTGGCCGTCGGGAGCGGTCACGTGGACATGCTCGGTCGAGCCCATGAGCTCGGTCACCTCGACGGTACCCTGGAGCGCGCCCTCCTCGCCCTTGTCGGCAAGCAGGATCTGCTCGGGACGCACGCCGGCCGTAATCTCCTTCACGTCGCCGCCGTCCCAGTTGAGGGCAAGCTGAGCGCAAGTCTCGGGGGCGAGCGCCACGTTCATATCCTCGGTCTTGACGGTAAAGCCGTTGCCCGAGCGCACCAGCTGGGCATCGAAGAAGTTCATCTGCGGCACGCCGATGAAGCCGGCGACGAAGATGTTCGCGGGATGGTTGAAGACCTCCTGCGGCGTGGCGATCTGCTGGACAACGCCGTCCTTCATGACCACGATACGGTCACCGAGGGTCATAGCCTCGGTCTGGTCGTGAGTAACATAAATGAACGTGCCCTTGATCTCGTGGCGCAGCTTAATGAGCTCGGCACGCATCTGGTTACGAAGCTTGGCGTCCAGGTTGGACAGCGGCTCGTCCATCAGGAAGACCTTGGGGTCACGCACGATGGCGCGGCCGATAGCGACACGCTGGCGCTGGCCGCCGGAGAGCGCCTTGGGCTTACGGTCGAGGTACTCGGTAATGCCCAGAATCTCGGCAGCAGAGCGAACCTTGCGGTCGATCTCGTCCTTGGGAACCTTCTTGAGCTCGAGCGTAAATGCCATGTTCTCGTACACCGTCATATTGGGGTACAGAGCGTAGCTCTGGAACACCATGGCGATGTCGCGGTCCTTGGGCGCCACGTCGTTGACACGCTTGCCGTCGATGAGCACATCGCCCGAGGTAATGTCCTCCAGGCCGGCGACCATGCGCATCGTCGTGGACTTACCGCAGCCAGAGGGGCCAACGAGGACGACGAACTCCTGGTCGTGAACGGTGAGGTTGAAGTCCTCTACAGCGAGCACACCGTCCTCGGTAACCTTGAGGTTGTGCTTCTTCTCCTCGGTCTTCTTCTTTTTGCCAAAGAAGCCTTTCTTTTTTGACTCGTTGTTGGGATACACCTTCTGAACATGTTTGAGAACGATCTCGGCCATGTCTTTACCTTTCGATACGCGGCGCCGCGCTGAGGGACGCCGCAGAAACTTGCAAAACAGTTACGGCATTAGCCCTTGACGGCACCTGCCACCACGCCGTCGATGATGTACTTCTGACAGAGGATGTACATGATAACGATGGGGATAACGACCATCATGATGCAGGCCATCATGGGGCCGAGCTCGACGTGGCCGTAGCCGCCGCGGAAGTACTGGATCAAGATAGGAATGGTCTTGTACTTGGTGGAGTCGAGCGTAAGGTAGGGCAGCAGATAGTCGTTCCAGACCCACATGGTCTCGAGGATGCCGACCGAAAGATAGGTGGGCTTCATGATGGGAAGGACGATCTTAAAGAACACCTGGACCGGGTTGCAGCCATCAATCATGGCCGCCTCCTCGATCTCGAGCGGGATGTTCTTTACAAAACCGGCGAACATAAAGACCGCCAGGCCCGCGCCAAAGCCGAGGTAGATAAAGCAGATGTTGAACGGCGTGTTGAAGCCGATGCGGTCCGCCAAATTGGACAGCGTGAACATGAGCATCTGGAACGGCACGACCATCGAGAACACGAACAGGTAATAGAAGAAGTTCGAGATCTTGTTGTTGACGCGCACTACGTACCAAGCACACATGGAGCAGCACACCAGAATCAGCACGACCGACGTGACCGTGATGATGAGCGAGTACATAAATGCCGAGGCAAAGCCCTGCTCGTTAAGGGCGTGCATGTAGTTTGCGAGGCCGTTGAACGTCTCGGGCGTGAGCAGATCGAATGCCGTGGTGGTGCTGATTGCGGTCGCTTTCTTAAAGGAATTGAGCGCGATCATAAACACGGGGTAGATCCACGCGAGCGACAGGATCGTAAAGAAAATCGAGAGCGCGCGGTTGATAACCTTATCGCGTTTCATTACTGCTGCACCTCCTTGGACCTCGTGGCCTTAAGCTGGATCATGGAGATGGCCACGACCAGGATGCAGAAGATAACCGCCTTGGCCTGACCGATGCCCTGCCATGCGATACCGGCACGCGAATAGAACGTGTTGTAGATGTTCAGGGCGAGCATCTCGGTGGAGTGCGCGGGGGCGCCGCCGGTAAGGGCGAGGTTCTGGTCGAACAGCTTAAAGCCGTTGGTGATGGACAGGAACAGGCAGATGGTGATGGTCGGCATCAGGTTAGGGATCTTAACCTTCCAAAACGTCTGCCATGCCGTAGCGCCGTCGACCTTGGCGGCCTCGATGTAGTCGGACGGAATGGACTGCAGACCAGCGATGTAGATGATCATCATGTAGCCGACCTGCTGCCACAGGGTCAGGATGATAAGGCCCCAGAAGCCAGCAGCAGAGTTAAGAGCGATGAGCTGGGCGCCCACGTTGGAGAGCAGGCAGTTGATCAGAATCTGCCAAATGTAGCCCAGCACGATGCCGCCGATCAGGTTAGGCATAAAGAAGATCGTACGGAAGATGTTGGTGCCTTTGAGCGCCTTGCGGGTGAGCGCCTGCGCAATGGCCAGGGCGATCACGTTGATGAGCACCGTCGACAGGAAGGCAAACGCCACGGTAAAGAAGAACGACGTGGAGAACTGCGGATCGGACAGCGCGCGCACGTAGTTCTCGATACCGACAAAGTGCGCGTTACTAATGATAATAAACTGGCAGAACGAGAGATAGAAGCCCTGGATAAAAGGGATCACGAACCCGATCATAAACGCCAGGCACGTGGGCAGCATAAAGAGCGGCCACCAGCGCTTGAGTGCTTTGCCCATAAAAGGGTCCTTTCAATATGCAGGGGGCGGGCAAACCAACGTCTGCCCGCCCCCTGTCGCTAATCAGATAGCTTGGGCAGCAACTGCTTACTCGGAAGCGGCCTTCTCGGTCTTCCAGCCATCGACGAAGGCGTTCTTGACGCCGTCCCACTTGCTGTTATCGGCAGCGTAGGCAATCAGAGCCTGCTTGAGGTTCTTCTTCCACTCCTCGGAGGGAATGTAGACGAAGTCCCAAGCGACGGTCTTCTTGCCGTCCTTGGCCATGGCAACGGCCTGCTGCGAGAAGACGTTGGTGGTCTCCTTGGCGCTCTTGAACGGAGCGGTCAGACCCATCTTGTCGGCGATGATGCTGGTCGGGGTGTCAGCGGTGACGCACCAATACATGAAGTCCTCGGTGGCCTTCTGGGCATCCTCGGAAGCCTGGGAACTGACGCACCAGTAGTTCTCGCCGCCGGAGCACAGGCCCTGGTTCTCCTCGCCGTCAACACCGATGTAGATGGGCATCATGCCAATCTGATCGTCGGTCATGCCGGCCTTGACGAGGTCAGAGTAGGCCCAAGAGCCGTTCTGGTAGAAGACGGCCTTGCCGGTTGCGAACTCGTTGGTGGCGTCGTCGCCGGTCTTGGAAGCAAGCTGCGAAGGATCGCAGGTGGAGTCGGTGATGTACAGGTCGAAGATCTGCTTGTAGTTGTCGAGGAACTCACCCTTGATCTCGTCGTCCTCCTGGTTGTGCTCCTTCTCAAACTCGTAGTAGAGCGGCATGTTGGCAAGGTGGGTGGTGTAGCGCCAGCTGGAGGAGTCGTCCATGCCGGCGGAAGTGAAGGCACCCTCGACACCAAGCTCGTCCTTGCGGGCCTGGATGTCGTCGGCACAAGCCTTCAGCTTGTCGAAGGAGTTGATGTCCTCGGCCTTGTAGCCAGCCTTCTCGAGCAGCTGCTTGTTGTAAATAATGCCGAAGCTCTCCTGAACCCAGTCGATGCACACATCCTTGCCGTCGGATTGCAGAGCCAGGGAGTCGTCAATGAGCTCACCGCGGAGCTTGGTATCGGACAGGTCGGCGCAGTAATCCTTCCAGTTCTTAAGACCGGTGGGGCCGTTGACCTGGAACAGGGTCGGAGCGGAGCTCTTGGACATCTCGGACTTGAGCTTCTCCTCGTAGGTGTTGGAGGCGGCGGTCACGATCTTGACCTCGACGCCCTTCTCCTCCTTGTACGCCTTGGCGATCTCCTTCCACTCCTTGTCGACCTCGGGCTTGAATTGGAGGAAGTAGACCTCGGCAGCGTCACCAGAAGCAGAGGAGCCGGAGCCGGCAGAACCACCGCAGCCCACGAGACCCAGACCAAGAACCGCAGCCGCGGAACCAGCAAAGCCCAGGAACTGCCTTCTGCTCATTTCGTTCTTCATTACAATCCACCCTTTCACACCGTGGCGGCACCCTTTGCCGCCGCCTTCGGAGATTGGCTCGGGGACTTTGCCCCTTTTGCTGATTTGTACAATACGCTATTTGGCTAGTTGTTTGAACAAGTATTACTAGAGCGGTAGGAAAACTTCGGTGAACGGTAATTTCAACTTGATACTTGACAAGTTTTGTATAAACAATTATTTGTTATCGAATGCAGAGAAAACGCCCGGTCAAGCCGATGCATCGTCGGTTTGACCGGGCGTTTTCGCTTTGAGGGCATGAGTCTCGTCAGGCTGCGAGCTAGCCGGCTATCGCTTGGAGTTGACGCGGTAGTGGAAGATCTCGGGATGCGTGCGGGCATGCGTGACCTCGAACAAGATGCCGTCCGAGGTGTACGATTGGCTCTCCATAACGGCGACGCAGTTGTACTTACCAAGGTCCAAGTAGCTGCAGTCCTCATCGTTGGCGAGCTCGACACTCACCGTACGACGACTCGCCATCACTTTGACGCCGCGCTTGTGCTCCAGATAGTCGTAAATTGACCTTGCGGCGATCTCGGGTGTCAGGCCTTTGGCGATCGACTCCAGAAAATAGCCGTGGTCCACCTGGCGAGCGTTACCGTTAAGGCTACGGACGCGCACCACGCGAATCAACTTCTCGCCCACCTTAAAGCCCAGGCGACGAGAGAGTTGCTCGGTGCAGACCAGATGTTCAAAAGACTTAACGTCCGTCGATGCAACGGCATTGTTGCGCTTTGCAAACTCGCCAAACGACTCAACCTCTTCGAGTGCGCCCAACATGTCGGTTTCGCCCTTAAGCCAAATAACGCGCACGCCCTTGCCGTGTATGGGCTGCACAAACATCCCGTCGGCCAGCATGCTCAAAGCGCGGCGGACGGTATTGCGCGTGCAGCCAAATTCCGCGGTCAGCTCGGCTTCGGTTGGCAGCATCTCCTGAAACGCATAGGTCCCATTAATGATGCGCGAGCGTATTTCTCGGTAGATTCCTTCGTATATCGCTTTTGGCATTGTTTCACCTCTACATTATTCATTTCCGGCTAGGCACGATAGCATTTCTTAAAGTTGTTTAAACCGAATATCGGTAAAGCGACAGGATTTAACCGTTGACGGTTTCTGTCATGCCCAAATCGGTTTCGCTCAAAACTGCCGGTACGACAATCGTCTGGT
>DBGBJN010000151.1:0-7669 GCA_048449885.1 Collinsella sp. | reverse complement strand
GTGCTTTTGGGCATGCTCGCTCACGCCCGGCATGTGGGGTGCTTACTACGACACGGGTATGATCGAGGTCAACACTGCCCTTAACGCCACCATCGGCGGCACCTGGTACGTGGTGCTGGGCTCTTCGCTGGCAATGCTCGTCTCTGCCGTGGTTAACTCCACGCTCAACCAGTCGCTCGGCCGTATGCTCAAGAAGAATAACTTTGCGAGCTTTGCCTTCCGTTCCTATGTGTCCACGGGTGTTGGCCAGTTTATCGACAACCTGGTCTTTGCCATTGTGGTGAGCCACACGTTCTTTGGTTGGACCTGGGTGCAGGTCCTTATGTGCTCGCTGACCGGCGCTGTCGCCGAGCTGCTGTGCGAGGTCTTCCTGAGCCCCGTGGGCTACAAGGTCGTGCGCGGCTGGGAGCGCGAGAATGTGGGTTCCGAGTACCTCGAGCGCCACGCAACCGCCTAAGGAGCAAGTATGCGGGTTTTGATCACGGGCGCTTCGGGCGGTATCGGAGCCGCGTGCGTGCAGCGCTTTTTGGATGAGGGCCACGAGGTCGTGGGCTTTGATCTGCTGCCGGCGGCGATCGAACACGAGCGCTACCGCCATCTGATTGTTGATGTCCGCGAGCCGGGCTCGTTTCCAGGCGACTTTGAACCCCAGGTAATTGTGAACGTTGCCGGTGTGCAGGATTCGGCCGACGACATCGCCGCCAACCTGTACGGCACCATCAACGTGACCGAGCGCTACGCCTTTGTGGGGGAGGGGCTCGCCGCCAAGCCGGCGCCGGCTATCAAATCCGTGGTCAATGTGGGGTCCGCGAGTGGGCATACGGGATCGGAGTTTCCCGCCTATGCCGCCAGCAAGGGCGGCGTTATCGCCTACACCAAGAACCTTGCAAACCGTCTGGCGCCGCAGGCCATCGCCAACAGTGTGGACCCGGGTGGCGTTATCACGCCGCTCAACCGTTGCGTGATGGAAGACGAGCGCCTGTGGAACCAGATTATGGAGCTCACGCCGCTTAAGCGCTGGGCTACCGCACAAGAGATCGCCGAGTGGATCTACTTTGTGGGCGTGACCAACCGGTTTATGACCGGGCAGAGCCTGTTGATCGATGGCGGCGAGGCCGGCCGCACGCAATTTATTTGGCCCGAATAGGAAACGCGCCCGATGGAAAGCCGTCGGGCGCGTTTTTGATGTATCGATTTTTAGCCGAGGCAAGTCCAGTTGACGGGGGTCGAGCCGTGCTGTTCGAGTAGCCGATTGGCAGCGGAGAAGGGACGCGACCCCATAAAGGCGGGGAGTTCTGCCGTGGCACGGTTGGCCGAAAGCGGCGAGGGGTGCGTGGAGGCCAGACAGAACTTGCTGGTTGCCTTGCCCGCACCAGTTGCGACGAGCTTGCCTTCGACCATCTGCTGGGCAAAGCGACCCCATGCCAAAAAGACTACCGGTTGGGGCAGCTGGCAGCAGCGCTCGATAACGTAGTCGGTGAGCGTGCTCCAGCCCAGTTTGGCGTGCGAGTTGGCGGCATGCTCGCGCACAGTGAGCGTAGTGTTGAGGAGTAGGACGCCCTGTTGTGCCCATGGGGTTAGGTCTCCCGTGGCGGGAATGGGGCAGCCCAGATCGGCATTGAGTTCTTTATAGATGTTGCGCAGACTCGGCGGCAACTTGGTTTGCGTCGCGGGGACCGAAAACGACAACCCCATTGCCTGGTTGGGTCCGTGATAGGGGTCTTGACCCAAGATGACAACCTTGACCTGGTCGGCCGGCGTGTAGGCGAGGGCATTGAGGATGTCGTCTTGTGCCGGGTAGATAGTCTGCTCGGCACGCAAAAGGGCGATGCGCTCGAGCAGCTGGTTCGTAGTGTCACGTACCGGCTGCGGCGCATCGCCCAACCAAGTCGCTATGTTGCGGTCGCGGGTCGCGGTGTCCATGGGGCTCCTTTACGTCAGATGCTCTGTTGGCATCTATTGTAAAGGCGCACCGGTTGCCTTTATGCCGCGGCTGTATGAAGAGCGGGGTCTACGAGACGTGCTCGGGCGCTCCTGCCATGCGAGCCTGTCCATGTGCGCGAAGGCGCGGAAGCTCGACGGTTGCCACCATGACGCCGGTGAGGATGAGGGCGGCGCCAAAGAAGGCGATGGGGCTCAGGACCTCGCCGACCAGGAAGAACGAGAAGACGGCGGAGCAGACCGGCTCGAGCGAGAAGGCGAAGCCGGTGGTCTCGGCAGGCACATGGGGCTGCACGAGTGTCTGGGTGATAAAGCCGTAGGCAGAGCAGATGAGTGCGAGCGCGACGACGACCACGATTTCGCCCGGCGTGCTGGGAAGCGTGAAGCCGCCAAAGGTGAATGCCGCGACGCCCGAGAACAAACCGCCAAAGCCTAGCTGCCAAACGCCCAGGGACAGCGGATCGACTTCTTCGACAAACCGCTTGGCGACAATGATGTGTCCGGCGTAGACAAAGGCGGAGAGCAGCATGATGAGCGCGCCCGGGTTCAGGCTGGTGAAGTCGGCGCCCGAGAGCAGCAACATACCGCAGGTGACGATGGCGGTGCCGACGAGCACTTTGCGCTCGGGGGCGCGGCGCAGCAGGGCGGCGTTGGCAAACGGCACGATCACGACCGTCAGGCTCTGCAAAAAGCCGGCAGTGGAGGCGGAGGTGAGGCTGGAGCCCAGGCACATGCAGGTGAGCTCGATTGCCATGATGGCGCCGATGATGGCGGCGCGGACCATAAGGTCGCGGTTGATGTGTAACGCGCGCTTGTGGAAGAGCAGCAGGCAGACCACAAAGGCGATAATGCAACGCAGCGCAACGATGCTCGTGGCGTTCATGCTGTCCATGCCGATCTTCATGAGGGGATACGAAAAGCCCCATGCGACGGGAACGGAAAATGAGAGCGCGATTGCTTTTTTGCGATCCATGGGACTCCTTTTGTTACAGAACGGTTTCGCAAAAAGGATTCTGCTCCCAGATGTGGATGTAGTAAAGCGAATGTATCTTCAGTATGATTAAGAAATACTAATGTAGGCAGAAAAAGCCCTGGCAAAACGTTTTACGGCTGCATTGATGTGGAGGCACGATGGCATCGCGGTATCAGATTGTTTGTATGGTGGTCGATTGCGGCAGCCTGAAACGTGCGGCCGACGAGCTGGGCTATACGCAAAGTGCGGTGAGCCAGGCCGTCAAGGCGCTCGAGCGCGAACTGGGTACCACGCTTATCGAGCGCGGAAAGCAGGGCGTTTCGCTTACGCGCGACGGCAAGCAGTACCTGCCGTATTTGCGACAGATTGTGACTGCCGAGGCTGAGCTCGAGGGCAAGCGCCAGGAGCTGCTGGGGCTTTCGTCGACCGATATTCGTATCGCGACGTTTACCAACGTGAGCCGAACCGTGTTGCCGCGTGTGATCCGCGACTTTGGGGCCTTGCACCCGGGCGTACGTTTTACCCTCAAGCAGGGCGATTACACGCGCAACGCTCAGTGGGTGCACGATGGCGTGGTTGATTTTTGCTTTACGGCACGTGGGTTTACCGCGGGGCTCGAGAAGCGCGTGGTCTATCACGACGAGTTGGTGGCGCTGCTGCCGGCCGCGCATCCGCTGGCGGCAAAGGAAAAGGTGACGCTCGCCGACCTGGCGTCCGAGCCGTTTGTGCTGCTGGATGAGGGCGAACAGAGTCTGGTGCTCGATGCATTCGCGGCGCATGGGCTGTCGCCGCACGTGACGAGCGAGGTGACCGACGACTACACCATCATGGCGATGGTGGAGGAGGGCCTAGGCGTGAGTATGCTCTACCGTCGTACTGTGGAGGGCATGCGGGCCGATATTCGCGTACGTCCCATCGTGCATGCCCCCTCGCGCGACGTGGTGGCCGCCTGGCGCAGCTGGGACACCATGCCCATCGCCACGAGGCGCTTTATCGACTATATGAGCTCGCATATTGTCAATTAATGAATGGCGTGGCGTTGAGTGCGGTGTTTAGCGGGCTGTCGCTTTGGCTTGGGTGGCGCGATAGGTGCGTGCCGGGTGGCAAAGTAGTACCGCCACGACCATAAAGAACGCCGTGGTGCCCAGGCTGATGGGGTAGACCATCATGATGTTCGCAAAGGTGCGGAAGTGCGGGAACACGCAGAACACCCAATAGAAGCGGATGCCGCAGACGCAGATCATGGTGATGAGGGCGGGTGTGAGCGAGATGCCAAAGCCGCGCAGGTAGCCTGACATGTTTTCGTAGAACATGCTAAAGGCGTACGCCGGGAAGATCGAACATACGCGAATATAACCGATCGAGACGATGTTGGGATCGCTGTTGAACAGCGACAGGATCTCGCGCCCCAGGCCGACAATAACGATAATTGTGGTGAGCGCGACGATACCGCCTTCGACTAGGCAGACCTTGAGCGTCTTGGTGCAGCGGTCGATCTGGCGGGCACCGTGGTTTTGTCCCACAAAGGTGGTGCAAGCCTGGCTAAAGCTGTTGAGCAGGTTGTAGCACACGTACTCCAGGCTCATGGCGGCGCTCGATGCCGCCATGACCTCGGTGCCCAGGCTGTTGATGGCAGACTGGATGATGATGTTGGCGACGGCAAAGACAGCGCTCTGGATGCCGGCGGGCAGGCCGATCTTAACGATGCGCTTGAGGGCGACGGGGTCGATAGCCAAGTCGCGCGGGGTGACGCGGACGACGGAGTCGGTCTTGAGTAGGCGGATAAAGAGCGTGGCGGCGCTGACGGTGTAGGCGATGGCGGTGGCGATGGCGACGCCCGCGACACCCCAGTGGAGCACAGGGACAAAGATGAGGTCCAGGCCAATGTTGAGGACGGTGGACACGGCAAGCGCCTGCAGCGGCATGCGGGTGATGCCGACGGAGCGGAAGATCGCGGCCTCAAAGTTGTAAAGCAAGATTGAGGGCATGCTGAGCAAAAAGACGCGCAGGTAGAGCGAAGCGAGCGGCATGGTTTCGGCGGGAACGTTGAGCGCGGCGAGCATGGGCTCGGCAAAGATCTCGCCCAGCGCGATGACGACAAAGCCCACGAGCGCCATTAAAATCGAGGTATGGACGGCGCGTTTGACCATGTTCTGATCGTTGCGGCCGATAGCGTTGGCGATGACCACGTTGGAGCCAAGCGACATGCCAATAAACAGGTTGAGCATAAGGCTGGTAAGCGGGACATTGGAGCCGACCGCCGCCATGGCGAGGGTTCCCTGGTCGCCCGAGAAGTTACCGATGATGACCGTGGCGATGAGGTTCGACAGCTGCTCCAAGATGCTCGTGGCGGCCACGGGGAAGGCGAATAGGGGAATATTGCGCCACAGCGAGCCGGTGGTCATGTCAATGTGCTTAGATACGGTGTCAGCCATACGCTCTCAATCTCTAATATGCTCTTTCGTGCTTATTTGCGCAGATGATGATACTCCTAATGCAACCAGTCGGCACTTAGGGACGTTCCTTTTCTGTCGGCAGCTGGGGACACTCCTTATCTCTTCTAACTAGTCATTCAAGAACGTCCCCAATGACTAGGTGGGGAAGGCGTGCGACAATGGTGGGCGTTGTGTTGTTCGCGCTAAGGAGTTGCCATGTTGTTGTGTCCCGTTTGCCATGAGCCTTTGGTGGACAATGAGCGCGGTGCTGCATGCGCGGGCGGACACCGGTTTGACCGTGCTCGCGAGGGCTATCTATATCTACTGCGCTCGTCCAAGAGCGGCGACTCCATGGGCGATCCCAAGTCGCAGGCACGCAGCCGTCGTGACTTTTTGAACCGTGGTTACTATGCGCCGTTGCGCGATGCGATGGTCGAGCTCGTGCGCGAGCGGGTGTCTGGGCGTGCAGCATCTGCGAACGGCCCCATGACGCTGCTCGATATTTGCTGCGGCGAGGGCTACTACACCAGCGCCATGGGCGCGGTGCCGGGCGTGGATGCCTACGGTTTCGACTTGGGCAAGGAGATGGTGCGCCTGGCCGCCAAGCGCGGCGATGCGACCTATTTCGTGGCCAACATGAAGGATATCCCCGTGGCCGATGGCGCCTTCGATATGGTGACCGAGCTCTTTGCTCCCTTTAACGAGCGCGAATTTGCCCGCGTGCTGGCGCCAGAGGGCTCGCTCTACACCGTGGTGCCGGGCGCCCGTCATCTCTTTGGGCTTAAGGAGGTGCTCTACGACACGCCGTACCTTAACGATGAGAAGCTGCCGAAGACCACCGAGCTCGAGTTAGTCGGAATGCAGCGGGTGTCTGCGAATATTACGCTCCAGACGCAGGCCGACATCGAGGCGGTGTTCCAGATGACGCCGTACTACTATCGCACGCGCCCTGCCGACAAAGAGCGCCTGGCAAATTTGGACACGCTCCAAACCGATATCGACTTCATCATCGCCGAGTACCGCCACAGCTAACAACCTGCCAAAAAAGACAGGTGTATTTTGGTAGGTTTTATCTAGGCAAACGTAAAGGGCCGACCGCGGAGATGCGCGATCGGCCCTTTTTAGTTGCTTGGCTGCAGAGGTTATGAGAAGCGAGCGCTTACAGGCGGTCCTTGTTCTCGGCCTTAACCTCATGTGCCTGCTGAACAAAGAACAGGTCGTAGACCACGATGACAAAGGCGCCAAAGTTGATGGCGTCGCCGCCAAACGCGGGAAGCGTGAGCACGGCCTGCGCAATCGTGGCGATTGCGGCAACAATACCGAGCTTAAACGCGCCATCCACCTGCGAAGGCTTGTTGGCGCCCTTGATGCCCGCAACACCTGCGGCAAGATCGACAATGCCCTTGGCGATAAGCACGACCGCTGCGAGCGTGGCGTTCGAACCGTACGTGGAATCGAGACTGCCCGTGGCGATACCGACGCCGGCGATGACGAGGCTGGCGATGCCCAAAACAAAGTAGATGAGGGCAAGGATTTTGAGAGTCTTGCGAGTGAAGCTCATGGCTGGTCCTTTCGATATGAGTACGCCAACTTGGCGCACCCAATGTGCTGCACATATGGTGAAGCACATTGTAGTTCAACGCGGCGATGCATGCGCCTGAAAGCGCTTTGAGCCCGCGCGGCCCAACCCAACCTTTCAAAAAGGAAAGCTGGACGTAAGTCAAATCGATGGCAGCGTATGCGCGACGCTGCGATGATGAGGCCGTAACAAGGAGCTGGTCTCAAGGAGGAGCCATGATGTACGGAGCAGGGCAAGTGCATGAGCCGCGGTCGTTGGGAAGGCGCATGGGTGATTCCGTGATCGCTGCCGTGTGCACAGGATTGATGGCGGTGCTTTGCATTGGGATGCTGTGGGCCATGTCGCATGTGGGACAATAGCGGACGGTTGGGTGCCGACGCAAACGGCGCTCACGTATTCGTTTTGCTTGCTAAGGAGTGCCCATGGGCGTTGCCGATCCCTTTTCTGTTGCTCGGGCCGCGGGGCTTGAGCTGACCGGGAAGCCCGAGGGCCTCACGCTCACCGACGGCACGATGGAGCTGCGCGCCGATTTTACCCGCATGCTTCCGCGGCTCAAACAGGGCCGTTTGCAGCAAGAGCTACTGGTGAAGGCTGCGCGCACAAAAGGCATCGAGCAACCATGGGCGATTGATGCCACGGCAGGCTTTGGCGAGGATTCGCTGCTGTTGGCGGCCGCGGGCTTTACCGTCGATCTGTATGAGCAGGATTGCGTGATCGCGGCGCTCCTCAAGGATGCCTTGG
>DBGBJN010000150.1:0-4658 GCA_048449885.1 Collinsella sp. | reverse complement strand
CCGCCGAGCGGACCGCACGTCACGCGCGCGCCGCGGCTTGCCTGCGCGTCCGCCGTCTGCTTCATCTCGGTGGCGAACTGCGGCATAAAGCGCAACGCGATACCCATGATCATGCCGAGCTCATGCGCAGGGAGCCCCACGCGCGCAAACGGTGCGAGCAGACGCTCAAAGCCCGCGGTGAGGTCGAGCGTGGGCGTGGTGAGCGTAATGGCGCTCATGCCGGCCATCATCAGGGTCAGGCGGCACGCCATAAAGGCGGCAGAACGCAGCGAGCCCTCGCTTATCTGCAGAAAGCCGAGCTGCCACAGGATGCGCCCGCTCTGGTCGGAAAACAGGTTGAGCACCGCAACCACGATGACGATTGCCAGCAGCGGCGCCATCGACGACAGAGCGCGACGAGCCGGCACCCGGGACACGGCATAGATCAGGACAACGAAGATTGCGACCGGGGCCAGTCCGCGGAAGCTGCTGACTGTGAGCGTCGTGATCAGAAACACAAAGCCCAAGAGCAACTTAGTTCGCGGGTCCAGGCGGTGGATCGCACTATCGCCGGGATAGTAGCTGCCAAACGAAAACGCCTCCATTAGCAGCCCTCCTCTCGCGCGACCGTCTTGGATTTAGCAATGTCCGCGACGTTAGAAGGACCGCCCGAGCGACCGATTAGCAGGTCCACCAACTCGTCTGCCAGCGACTCAACCGTATAGAGCCCGCCGCGACGCAGCGGCACGCCCGCCTCCGTAAGCGCCAGCGCCATACGCTGGGCGGCGGGAACGCCCAAGCCGATCGACTTGAGCTCATCGGCATGCGCAAACACCTGCGCGGGGGTTCCCTCGGCAAACACCGCGCCTTCGTTCATTACGACAATGCGGTCGCAGCAATTGGCCAGGTCATCCATACTATGCGAAACCATGACAACGGTCAGGCCATCGCGGTGAAGTCGATCGATAAGCTCAAGGAAATCCCTGCGCGCAGCCGGATCGAGCCCCGCCATGGGTTCATCGAGCACCAGGACTTCGGGCTCCATGGCGAGCACGCCGGCGAATGCCACACGCCGTTGCTGACCGCCCGAAAGCTCAAAGGGACTCTTGTCGCCGACCGTAGAAAGGTCGAGGCCCACGCGCGAGAGCGATGACTCGACACGACGGTCGACTTCATCTTGCGGCAAGCCAAGGTTGTGCGGACCAAACGCCACGTCCTGCGCCACGGTTTCGGCAAATAGCTGGCGCTCGGGATACTGAAACACCACGCCGACCTTGGCCTTAACAGCGGCGGCGTCTTTCTTGTTTGATAGGTCGAGCCCCAGCGCGCAAACGCTTCCCTCCTGGGGACGAATCAAACCGTTGAGATGCTGGACCAGCGTCGACTTACCCGAACCGGTATGACCTGCTAGCCCCAGGAACTCGCCGCGACGCACCGTCAGCGATACATCGCGCAGCGCCCACGGGCTGCTTGGGTCGTTTCCCCAGAGAGCCTGTTTGCTCGATTTGCCCGCAGTGGCCGAGCGCTTATGCCAGCAGCGGCGCTCGCGCGGACTGAGCGAATAACTGTAAGAAACATGGGATAGTTCGATGACGGGCTCCGACGCGTTGTCCTCGTTGTCTACCGGAACAGTGCCGTCAGCGATTTCCAACTGGGATGCGGAAGACTGTCCCGCGACGTCCGCCCCGCTCCGCTCGGCATAAGCCTGCACAATCTCAGCGACCATATCCGCCTCACGCGCCTGTGCGCAAACGGGTACGCCCTTCTCACGAAGTGCCCTACCTAGACTGCACGACGCCGGCATATCCAAATTGAGCTGCGCAAGTTCGTCCGCCCGCGTCAAGATTTCCTCGGGCGTACCGAGCATGGCAACGCGCCCCGCCCGAAACACCGCGACACGATCGGCCTCGGCGGCCTCTTCCATAAAGTGCGTAATCATCACGATGGTCATGCCACGATCATGCAACGCGCGGCAAGCCTTCATGAGGCCCTTGCGTCCACGCGGATCGAGCATCGAGGAAGCCTCATCCAAGATGAGCACGCGCGGTTCCATGGCAAGCACGCCAGCAAGCGCCACGCGTTGCTTTTGGCCACCCGAGAGTGCGTGGGTCTCGTGGCGCTCAAAGCCCACCAGGCCCACGCCCTTCAGCGCCTCGCGTACGCGCTGCGCAATTTGCGCCGATGGAACGCCCAAGTTTTCGGGACCAAAGGCAACATCGTCCTCGACAAGCGTCGCCACCAGCTGATCATCCGGGTTCTGGAATACCATGCCCGCGGTCGAACGAATGTCGTAGACCAGCTCGGGGTCGGACGCATCCATGCCGTTGATGCGTACCGTGCCCGCATCGGGCTGCAACAGTGCATTCAGATGCTTGGCAAACGTCGACTTGCCCGACCCATTGCCACCGAGGATGCAGAAAAACTCGCCGTCCTCGATATTCAGATCGACGCCGTCGAGCGCCGGTACGGCACCGTCATAGCTAAAGGAAACGCCCCGACACTCAATCATGCGCGGCCTTTGACCTGGTCCTTTTTAGGCGTAATGAGGTTGGAGACCGCTTTATACACCGCCAGTGTCAACACCGAGTTAAGCACGGTCTTGATAAGGTTGAACGGCAGCACGGCAGGAATCATGAGCGGGGCGATCACATCGACCGAGCCATACCAGAACCATACGCCAATGGTAAGGTTTGCGACCATAGACAACGCCGTAGCGGCAATAACGCCGAGTACCAGGCCAATCACGGCACCCTTATAGGTATGCATCTTCTGATAAACGATAGCCGCAGGCAGAATGTAGCCCAGCGTGGCAACCAGGTTCATAAGCGCGCCGACCCAGTCACCCGTGGTGAGCGCATGGATAACGATAGCCATAGCGGCAACAGCAGTGCCGGCGCCAGGACCATACGCAAACCCGCACACCATCGCCGGCACCAGCGACGGGTCATACGTCAAAAACGGCGCCGAGGGAAGAATGGGCAGCTGCACATACATAAAGAGCGCGCCCAGGGCACACATCAACGCCATGGTAACGAGCTGTTTGGTGCTCCACCTATTCGTGTTCTCAAAATGGATATGCTGCGACTGTTCAGACATAAGATCACCTGCCTCTTTCATCCGGACTCTAACCGTTGGTACTGGGATCTCACCAGTTCAGCCGGCATGCGAACCAACGCACACACGGGTCGCGGACTCATCGGCTCGGCCGCAGGCACTTTACCTGCGCCACGGCGTCCCTTTGACACCGCCCGATTTACCGCCAGTGGGGAATTTCACCCCGCCCTGAAACAGCAATTGCAAGTGTAGCACGGGCAGGTTTTCGCGCAAGTATGCCAAGGGTAATTTATGATGGGGACCAGTTGCCGCAACAACCACATTCCCCACCCATCCCAAAGTAGCGCGCCTTTCGCGCGAAGCGCGAAACAGCGAAGGGGACACGTACTCCCATCAACCACGTCCTTCTCCGCGAGCCGACCTCAAGGCCGTAAACGCAGGGGATCCGGGGGCGTGACGGGGGCTTCTCTCCGGAACATTCCGCAGGACGCAAAGAGGCTCCGCAGCGCGAAGCGCGATGCGGAGCCTCTTTGCATGTCCGAGGACGTTCCGGAGAGAAGCCCCCGTCACGCCCCCGGATTCCCGGTGGGAGTTCTAGACCTTGTCGGCCGTAGTACATACCGCCGCCCTGCTGACCAGCGGTGGCAGCAGCGATAGCATCCTCAAGCTGAGTGTTCTTGGGCACATCGGAGACGGTAGCCTCGGTGATGAGGATCAGGCTGGCGACAGAAGCAGCGTTCTGAAGGGTGACGCGGCTGACCTTGACGGGGTCGAGGACGCCCATCTCAATCATGTCGCCCCACTCGCCGTTGGCAGAGTTGAGACCCTGGCCGGCAGGCAGCTCGGCAACCTTGTCGACCACGACAGCGCCCTCAAAACCAGCGTTCTTGGCGATGGTAGCGACCGGAGCGGTCAGAGCCTTCTTGACGATGTCGACACCGATCTTCTCCTCGGGGTCGTCGAGCTCAACGGCGTCGAGCGCAGGAGCAGCGTCCATGAAGGCGACGCCGCCACCGGCGACGATGCCCTCCTCAACAGCAGCGCGGGTTGCCTGCAGGGCATCCTCGACGCGGTGCTTGATCTCCTTGAGCTCGGACTCGGTAGCAGCGCCGACCTTGATGACGGCAACGCCACCGGAGAGCTTGGCCAGGCGCTCCTGGAGCTTCTCGCGGTCGAAGTCAGAGGTGGTGTTCTCCATCTCGCCCTTGATCTGAGCGATACGGGCGTCGATGGCCTCCTTGGAGCCAGCGCCGCCGACGACGACGGTGTTGTCCTTGGAGATGGTGACGGACTTAGCGGTACCGAGCATATCGGCGGTGATGTCAGCGACCTTCACGCCCAGCTCGTCCAGGGCAGCCTGGCCACCGGTGAGGACGGCGATGTCCTCGAGGATGCGCTTGCGGCGATCGCCGTAGCCCGGGGCCTTGACGGCGCAGACGTTGAGGGCGCCACGGATCTTGTTGAGGACCAGGGTAGGCAGAGCCTCGCCGTCGATGTCCTCAGCGATGATGAGCAGGCCACGGCCAGCGCGCTGGACAGCCTCGAGAACGGGCATGATGTCCTGAACGCTGGAGATCTTCTGGTCGGTGATGAGGATGTACGGATCCTTCATCACGGCCTCCATG
>DBGBJN010000149.1:0-1770 GCA_048449885.1 Collinsella sp. | reverse complement strand
TTCTGGAACCGCGCCATGGCCATCGTCACGCAGGGCTCGCTCGAGAAGCTGCGCGAGAAGATGTTCAACCGCATGCAGGACCTGCCGATTCGCTACTTCGACACGCACCAGCGCGGCGACATCATGAGCCACTACACCAACGACATTGACACGCTGCGCCAGATGATCAGCCAGTCGCTGCCCAACCTGCTCATGACGGTCATCGTCATCGTCACGGTGTTCTTTATCATGCTGTACTACAGCGTGTGGATGTGCCTGGTCATTGTGGCCGGCGTCGCCTTTATGACCTTTATGACCAAGCTGCTCGGCTCCAACTCCGCGCGCTTCTTTATTGCGCAGCAGACCGAGCTCGGCGTGGTCGAGGGCCATATCGAGGAAGTCATGAACGGCCAGAAGGTCGTCAAGGCATTCTGCCACGAGTCTGCCGCCGAGGCCGATTTTGACGAGCGCAACGAAAAGCTCTTCGAAGTCTCACAGAAAGCCAACATGTACGCCAACATCCTCATGCCCATCCTTATGAACCTGGGCAACCTGCTCTACGTGCTGGTGGCCCTTGCCGGCGGCATTTTCCTGGCGCTGGGCGTGCCCAACCTGAGCATCTCGGGCATGACGCTGTCCATCGCCGTCGTAGTGCCGTTCCTCAACATGACCAAGCAATTCTGCGGACAGATCGGTCAGATCTCGCAGCAGATCAACGCCGTGGTCATGGGCCTCGCCGGCGCCGACCGTATCTTTGAGCTCATCGACGAGAAGCCCGAGACCGACGAAGGCTACGTGACGCTCGTCAACGCGCAGGTGAACCCCGATACTTGGCAGCTCGAGGAGGCCGACCACCACACCGGCATGTGGGCGTGGAAACATCCGCACCGCGCAACCGGCGAGATCGAGTACGTGCCGCTGCGCGGCGACCTGGTCATGGACAATGTGGACTTTGGCTACACGCCCGACCACGAGGTGCTGCACGGCGTGTCCGTGTTTGCCAAGCCGGGCCAGAAGGTCGCGTTTGTCGGCGCCACCGGTGCCGGCAAGACGACCATCACCAACCTCATCAACCGCTTCTATGACATTGCCGACGGCAAGATCCGCTACGACGGCATCAACGTCAATAAGATTCGCAAGGCCGATCTGCGCCGCTCGCTGGGCGTTGTGCTGCAGGACGTAAACCTGTTCACCGGCACCGTGATGGATAACATCCGCTACGGCAACCTGGACGCTACCGACGAGGAGTGCATCGCGGCGGCCAAGCTCGCGGGCGCGGACGACTTTATCACCCGCCTGCCCGATGGCTACGACACCATGCTCACCGGCAACGGCGCGCAGCTGTCGCAGGGCCAGCGTCAGCTGATTTCGATCGCACGCGCCGCCGTCGCCGATCCGCCGGCAATGATTCTGGACGAGGCCACGTCGAGCATCGATACCCGCACCGAGGCTATCGTGCAGGCCGGCATGGACAAGCTCATGGAAGGCCGCACGACGTTTGTCATCGCGCACCGCCTGTCCACCGTGCGCAACTCCGACGCGATCATCTGTCTGGACCACGGCCGCATTATCGAGCGCGGCAACCACGACGAGCTGATCGCCAAGCGCGGATATTACTACCAGCTCTATACCGGAGCGTTTGAGCTGGAGTAGTTCGGCTCGCCGAGATGGCCGATTTGCCGCTCATTCGTCGGGCATGACCCTAAGGTCAATGCCCTCCTCTTTCGGGGCAAATCGACTCATCTCAACGACCCAAACACAATGCACCGCAACGAATAAAGCCTCCGCAGC